>DASXUN010000023.1 GCA_036504815.1 Gemmatimonadaceae bacterium
GTGGGGGGGGGCCCCGCTTCCCTGTTCACCGCGAACGCGGCGCAGACATCACGCCTGGCGTCCGCCTACTTCAGCCGCGGCTTCGTTGAACGCGGCACCGGCGTGCAGGTGGGCCACGTGCGCGGCGCCTGTGCCCCGGCGCGCGCCGGCGCCCCCGGCGGTCCACCCGCCGGCAGCGTGTTCAGGTCGACCTTCTCGCGCGTGATGAAGGACGGATCCTCCGACGCGAGATATGCAAGGCTCGCCACGAGCGTGGCGTTGTGCTTGAGATCGTCGAGCACGACCTTGTCGAACGTGTCGCGCGTCGTGTGCCAGGTGACCACGCCGTAGTCCCACGACGCGCCGCCCATGCCGAAGGCGGGAACGCCGTGGCAGGCGAACGAGGCGTCGTCCGTGCCTCCCATCGAGGGACGTCCGGCCGAACCGTCGAACGGAATCATCCCCTGCATCTCCGGCTTCAACTGCTTGAGCCATCCGGCAAGGTGCACGCCGGCATTCGGCAGGCCGCCGGCGTTGAGGCGCGTCACCCGTCCCGTGCCGCCGTCCTGATTGAACACGCCCTGCAGTCCCTTGAGCACTTCCGGGTGATCCTCGGCAAACGCGCCCGAGCCCACGAGCCCTTCCTCTTCACCGGCCCACAGCCCGATGAGGATGGTGCGCTGCGGCTTGGGCAGCACCTGCTTCAGGATGCGCATGGCCTCCAGCATCATCACCGAGCCCGTGCCGTTGTCGGTGGCGCCGCTGCCGCCATCCCACGAATCGAAGTGCGCCGAGAGAACGATGTACTCCTCTGGCTTCGTCGTCCCCGGGATGCGGCCGATGATGTTCGAGATCGGCTGCTCGCCGAGCAGTTCCGATTCGAGGTTGAGCCGGATCTTCGGATGCTGGTCGTTGTCGGTCAGGCGGAAGACGAGGCCGTAGTCCTCGCACGAGAGCGCGACCGTCGGCACCTTCTCCGTGTACGTCTCGAAGAGCGCGAGGCCGCCGCGCGAGTTGGTCGGGCGCGAACTGATGACGCCCGCCGCGCCGGCCTCCTCGAGACGGACGGCGAGCTCACCGCCGCCGAGCGCGAGGCTCAGCCCGGTGCCGCGCACGTTGCGTCCGCCCCACTCCTTCGCGTTGTCGGCGCGCCAGGCGCTGTCACGCGCGATGGTTGCCGGCAGGCCGTTCTTCACGATGTCCTCGGTCGGACGGCACGAGGCGAACGGCGCCGAGACGAGCACGAGCTTGCCCTTCACGGCCGGCAGCCATTTCACGAACTCGGTGCTGTCGGCGAAATGCGGCAGGATGATCGTCTCGGCGATCTTGTCCTTGCCCTTCGTGCCCGGCGAGAAGCCGAGCATCATCCCCTCGAGCGTCCGCACGCGCGGCGCGATGAGATCGATGTGCGAGTACCCGCGGCGCCAGCCGCGCCAAGTGCCGAAGTTCTCCCGGTTGGCTTCGATCCCCCAGCTGCCGAGGGTGTTCATCGCCCAGGCTTCCGCCGCCGCCATGTCGGGACTGCCGAGCAGGCGCGGGCCAAGCGAGTCGAGCAGGACCTGCGCGAGGCGCGGCGCCTGCGAACTGTCCATGCCCAGGGTCCAGATCCGCTGGATGGCCGCGTCAGCGGTGGGCGCGCCTTGCGCGCGCAGCGAGGCCGCGCTGGCAACCAGCGCGGCGATGAGAAGAGTGCGACGCATATGTAGGTCGAGAAAGAGATGGAAGACGCGGTGCGGGGGCCTGCTGAAGCTTACGCACTGCGCGGCGATTCGTTCATCCGTTCACGACGCGCGTCGCTCACTCCATGCGGCCAGCTTGGCGCGCAGTTCCTCGAAGCGCACGGGCTTGGTGAGATAGTCATCCATCCCCGCCGCCTCGCACCGCTCCCGATCCTCCGGCAGCGCGCCCGCCGTCAGCGCAATGATTACCGGCTGTGCGGCAAGTGCCTGCGACGCACGAATGCGTTGCGTGGCCTCGAGGCCGTTCATCTCGGGCATCTGCACGTCCATGAAGACGAGGTCGACGCCGCCATCGATCACCAGCCGCATCGCTTCGGCGCCATCGGCGGCCGTGCTGACGGCGGCGTTTCCCAGCTTCTGGAGCATTGACTTGATGAGCAGGCGGTTCACCGGGCTGTCGTCGGCCACCAGGATGCGCCATCCGGTGACCTTGGACAGCGGGGCCGCCCCGCTGGCGGCATCGACCGACGCACTTGCCGCATGCGTATCGAGCGTCTCGGCGAGCAGCGCCGCGAGCAGCCGCGGACGCAGCGGCTTCATCAGCCGTCCATGGAACAGGGCATCGACCGCTTCGTCGTCCGGACGCGCGCGGCGAGGCGCCGACATGAGGATGAGCGCCGGCCGTACCTCGCGGATCGCGCGCACCCCGCGGGCAAACGCCCCGCCGTCCTCCTGCGGCATGTCCTGATCGACCAGCGCGACGTCGAACGGCTCACCCTGATTGAGCAACTCCAGCGCCTCCGCCGCTGACGCGGCGGCCCGGGTCACCATTCCCCACCCTTCAGTCAGTTCCTGCAGCACGTGCCGGGTCGTGGCGTTGTCATCCACGACGAGCAGTCGCTTGCCGCGCAACCGCTGCCGCGCCTCGTCCTCGGCGGACGAATCGAGCGCGGGGGCCGCATCGGCGGCGCGACAGCGCATGGTGAATTCGAAGGTGGACCCGGCGCCTTCGCGACTGTCCACGCGGATGGTGCCGCCCATGAGTTCGACGAGGCGCGCCGAGATCGACAGGCCAAGTCCGGTGCCGCCGTAGCGCCGCGTCGTGGAGGCGTCGGCCTGCGAGAACGGCGTGAAGATGCGACCCAGGCGATCGGCGGGAATGCCGGCGCCGGTGTCTCGCACCCGCACGCGCACGATCACCGCATCATCCTCACGGGCGGCGACGTCCGCCGAGATGTGAACGTCGCCGCGTTCCGTGAACTTGATCGCGTTGCCAACGAGGTTGATGAGCACCTGCCCGAACCGCAGCTTGTCGAACGCCAGGGCGGGCGGGAGCGCGGGATCCACCCAGTGCACGAGTTCGAGTCCCTTGTTGAACGCCGTCGTCCCCAGCAGCGTCGCAACCTCCTCCACCGAGTCGCGCAGGTCGGCCACCACGGGATCCAGCTCGAGCTTGCCGCTCTCGACCTTGGAGAAATCGAGGATCTCATTCAGCACGACGAGCATCGCGGCGCCGCTGTTCTGGATGATCTCCACGTAACCGTGCTGCTCGGGAGTCAGGCGGGTGGTGCCGAGCAGATCCGCCATGCCGATGACGCCGTTCATCGGCGTGCGGATCTCGTGGCTCATGCGCGCCAGGAAGTCCGACTTCGCCTTGGTTGCCGATTCGGCTGCGTCCTTGGCCTCCTGCAGGCTGGCGGAGAGGAGTTCCGCTTCGCGGCGCCGCGCGCGCATCACCATCAGGAGATAGGCGGCCAGCAGCACGGCGACGACCGAGGCCACCGCAAGACGCCGGTTCGCGGTGACTTCACGGCGCAGCGTCGCGTTCTCCCGTTCCCGCTGCGAGCTCTCGTATCCCGCCTGCAGGTTCTTCAAGGCGCGATAGCGTTCCTGCCGTGCGAGACTGTCCTGCAGGATCGCGGCGCGACTGCTGTAGCGGTACGCGTCCTGCCACTGCCCGCGCGCCGCGTAGGCCTCGGCGACGTAACCCATCACCTCGTGGTCGGTGCTGTCCTCGGCCAGGCGCTGCAGCCCGAACCGCAGCGCCTCTTCCGGCTGGCCAAGCTTGAGCGACACCCGGGCGAGATCGTTGTAGACGTGCAGCAACGTGACGGCGGGCACAGAGTCGGATCGACTGACCTGGAGGTAGCGCTCCAGCGCGGCCGCGTAGCGCTTCTTTCCTTCCAGCGCCCAGCCCATCGTGCGCAGGCTGGTCAGCGCATTCGACTCGATCTTGAGCGCGGTCCAGCGGCGGTAGGCCGCTTCGCTGTTCACGAGCGCAGAGTCGAACTGCCGCAAGGCGCTGTGCACCTCGCCCAGCCGGCTGTAGGCGTAGGCGATGCCATTGGCGTTGCCGCGATGCATCTGCAGCTGCAGCGCCCGCCGCGCGTAGTCGAGCGCCTGCTCCTTCTCGCCCTCGCGCAGGAAGGACGCCGCGATGTTGTTCAGCGCGTAGCCCTGCTCGACTTCCACCTTCGCCGCCTCGGCGACGCGCAGCGCGTCGAAGAAGTAGCGGGACGCCGTCTTCTCATCGTCGAGCCACTGGTAGTAGACGCCAATCTGGTTCAGCGCCTGCGCCTCGCCGTCCGCAAAACCGATGCTGCGCGCGAGCTCCAGCGCCTGCTGTCCCACCCGGATGGCGTCGGCGGGCCGGGTGCGACGCATGGCCCAGGCGTCGGCGTTCAGCGTGCGCACCTTGACCGTGTCGGGAAGCTGACTGAAGGCCTGTGGGCGCGCGGGGAGTTGCGCACCGAGACTTCCCGCCAGCAACACCATCAGTGCGGCATCGCAAAGGGTGAGGCGCATGCAGTTCCATTGAAGAGGTGCAACCTTGGCCGAAATTGACTGTACTGCCCCAGCGCCCCGCAAGGCAGTCGGCACCGCACGACCCAGTTCAGCACCGCCGGTTTCCGGTGCCCCTTGACGCACCAATATTTTTTGATATATTCATTTCATGGCCACCGCCACCCGCGCATCACTGCCCGACCTCGCGCGCGCCGAGACGCTCTTCCACGCGCTGTCGGATGCCACGCGGCTCTCGATTCTCGAGATGCTGCGCGACGGCGAGCGCTGCGTGTGCGAACTGCAGGAGGAGCTCGACGCCGCGCAGTCGCGGCTGTCGTTCCACCTGCGCGTTCTCAAGGAAGCCGGACTGGTGACGGATCGGCGCGAGGGTCGGTGGTCGCACTACCGGATCGTCCCGGGCGCCCTGGCCGAAGTGCACGACCTCACCGTGGCGATGCAGCCGCGGGGCAAGGTCCTGCCCGTTCGCCGGGTGGGTGCCTGCTGCGGGTAGCCTTTTTTTGTCTCGTATTCAGCAAGATTTCTTGATATATTGACCTTGGAGGATTTCCGATGACCGCGACACCCAAAGGTTCACACACGCCCCTCCCCACCATGCCGACGACGCTCGATGAGATTCGCGCCACGGTGCAGGCGCGCTACGGTGCCGCCGCGCGGCAGGTCACGAGCAGTGCCGCGCCGAAGGCCAGCTGCTGCGGTCCGGCCGACGACGCCGGCAGCTGCTGCGGCTCGAGCGCCGATTCCTGGGATCCAATCACGTCGGACCTGTACGAGGCGGGCGAGACTGCCGGCCTCCCGGCCGAGGCGCTGCTCGCGTCGCTCGGTTGCGGCAATCCCACGGCCCTCGCCCAGCTGGCGGAAGGCGAGGTGGTGCTCGACCTCGGCTCCGGCGGCGGCATCGATGTGCTGCTCTCGGCCAAGCGCGTGGGGCCCACGGGCAAGGCGTACGGCCTCGACATGACGGACGAGATGCTCGCGCTCGCGCTGGAGAACAAGGCCCGGGCGGGCGTCGCCAACGTCGAGTTCCTCAAGGGACATATCGAGGCCATCCCGCTGCCGTCCGGCACGGTGGACGTCATCATCTCGAACTGTGTCATCAACCTCTCGGGCAGCAAGCGCGACGTGCTGCGCGAAGCGTTCCGGGTGCTGAAGCCCGGCGGCCGACTCGCGGTCAGCGACATCGTGGTGCGCGAGGGGCTTCCGCTGGCCATCCAGCAGAGCATGGCCGCCTGGACCGGCTGCGTGGCGGGCGCGCTGGAAGAGCAGCAGTTCCTGGCGCTGCTGCGCGAAGTCGGCTTCGCCGACGCATCGATCGAGCCGACCCGTGTGTACACGCGTGAGGATGCGCTGTCGCTGATCCAGGGCACGCAGCTCGACGCGTCGCTCGCCGACGAGATTGACGGCAAGGTCATGAGTGCCTTCATCCGCGCCACCAAGCCCGGCGGATCGCCGCGCAGCGCCGCACCGCGCCGCGAGCTCGCCACGCTGGAGGCCGCGACGCCGTCTGGTCGTCGCTCATGCTGCTGACCACGGAGTGAACGCGATGACAACGACTGTCACCGAAGCGGAATCGCCGCCGATGCCGCAACTGCGCGCGGCGAGTCCCGCCGACCTTCCCGCCGTCGAGGCGCTGCTCCGCAGCAGCGGCCTGCCGCTGGATGGGGTGCGTGATGCCTTGCGGGACTTCGTCGTCGCCGAGTCCGGCGATGCGCTGGTGGGCGTGGCCGGCCTCGAAGTCTGCTGCGAGCATGCCTTGCTGCGTTCCGTGGCCGTCGCTCCGGAATGGCGATCGCATGGCCTGGGCCGGGCGCTCGTGACGCGGCTCATCGCCGAGGCGGAGGCGCGCGATATCCGTGCGCTCTACCTGCTCACGGCCACCGCGGAAGGCTACTTCCCGAGCTTCGGCTTCACGCCGGTCGCGCGCGCCGACGTACCGGCCGACGTGCAGCAGACGGCGGAGTTCCAGGGTGCGTGCCCGGCCACGGCCACGGTCATGTGCCGCGCGATGCCACGTTCGCACGACGTCACTTCCGCATGACACAACGCGCCGCAGCCAAGCGTCTTGACTTCTTCGAGCGATATCTCTCGCTCTGGGTGCTGGCCTGCATGGTGGTCGGCGTCGCCATTGGCCGGCTGGCGCCGGACTTCACGCGCGGCCTGAGTGCGCTCGAGTTCGGCACGAGTTCGCACGTGAACATCGTCATCGCCGTGCTCATCTGGCTGATGATCTACCCAATGATGCTCAAGATCGACTTCGGCGGCATCAAGGGCGTCTTCGTTCGCCCCAAGGGACTGTTCATCACGCTGTTCGTGAACTGGCTGGTCAAGCCGTTCAGCATGGCCCTGCTCGGGTATCTGTTCATCACGTCGCTGTTCGGCCGCGTGCTGGGCTGGATCGATCCGGAGACGGCGCGGAATTACGTCGCCGGCCTGATCATCCTGGCCGCGGCGCCGTGCACCGCGATGGTGTTCGTCTGGAGCTACCTGACCGATGGCGATGGGCCGTACACGCTCGCCCAGGTGGCGATCAACGACCTCATCATGGTCTTTGCGTTTGCCCCCATCGTGATGTTCCTGGTCGGCGTCAGCGGCGTCGTGATTCCCGCAGCGGTGCTCTTCACCTCGGTCATCGTCTTCATCGTCATCCCGCTGTCGGCGGGCTGGATCAGCCGCACGCTGCTGATCGGGGCCAAGGGCACGGCGTGGTTCGAGTCGGCCTTTCTCCCCCGATTCCGCCCCGTGACGATCGTCGCGCTGCTCGCCACGCTCGTGCTGATCTTCGCCTTCCAGGCGGAGAACATCGTGACCAACTGGATCGCGGTGCTGCTGCTCGCCGTGCCCATCCTGATCCAGGTCTACTTCAACTCGAGCCTCACCTACCTGCTCATGCGGCTGTTCCGCGTGAAGCACAACGTGGCCACCCCGGGCTCCCTCATCGGGGCGAGCAACTTCTTTGAGTTGGCGGTGGCGGTGGCGATCACGTTGTTCGGCCCGACCAGCGCCGCGGCGCTGGCCACCGTGGTTGGCGTGCTGGTGGAGGTGCCGGTCATGCTTTCGGTCTGCCGGATCTGCACGTCGTCGCGCGGCTGGTACGACCGCGGCCTGGTCGCCTAGGAGACGCCGCCATGCGCTATGCGCTCATCTCCGATATCCACGCCAACCTGCCGGCGCTCGAAGCGGTGCTGGCCGACATCGGCGCCCGCCCCGACGTCTCCGCGACATACCACTTGGGCGACCTGGTGGGCTATGCGCCGTGGCCCAACGAGGTCGTGCAGCGCCTGCGCCGCGCGGGAATCGCCGGAGTGGCCGGAAACTACGACACCACCGTCGCGGCGCACGCCAAGCACTGCGGGTGCCGTTCAGAGGACGCGAAGCAGGAGGAGCTGGCGCACCAGAGCTTCGCGTGGACGCTCGCCCACACGTCCGCGGAGTCCAAGGCGTTCCTGGCCGCACTGCCGTTTCGGCTCGACGTGCGTCCGCTGTTCGGGCATGCGAGCGGGCCAACCGTCACGCTGCTCCATGGCAATCACGTGCTGAACACGGTTTACGTGACGGCGGACCGAAGTGACGAGTTTCTGCAGAAGATGGGCGCGGCGATCGGCGCCCGGGCCGGTGACGTGATCGCCTTCGGGCACACGCACAAGCCGTGGCACCGAATCGTTGAGGATGTGCACTTCGTGAACACCGGCAGTGTCGGACGCCCCAAGGATCTCGACTGGCGCGCGGGGTACGTCCTGCTGGACATATCCGCCGCCGCGGTCACGGTAGAGTTCGTGCGTGTCGAGTACGACGTGGAGGCGGCGGCGCGTGGCGTGATGGACGCCGGCTTGCCGACGGAGTTCGCCGACTTCCTGCGCAGCGGCGGGCGCTGAGGGGGCGTCAGTGGGAACTTTGTCGACTCGACTTTGGCATCACCATTACTGATAGGGACCGTGCGATGACCACCGTGCAAGTGTTCGACCCCGCCATGTGCTGCTCCACCGGAATCTGCGGACCCACGGTCGATGCGAAGCTGGTGCGCTTTGCCGCCGACCTCGACTGGCTGAAAAGCCAGGGTGTGGCCGTCGACCGGTTCAACCTTGCCCAGCAGCCGGCCGCGTTCGCCGCCGACAGCGACGTGAGGCGCGAGCTCGAGGCGAAGGGCGAGGACGCCCTGCCGTTCGTGAAAGTGGACGGCAAGGTGCGGAGCGTTGGTTCCTATCCGACGCAGTCCGCGCTGGCCGAATGGGCCGGACTGGACGCGCCCAGCCCCAGCATCTTCAGCGAGCACGTGGCGGAGCTCGTCGCCATCGGCGCGGCCATCGCGTCGAACTGCGAGGCGTGCTTCAAGTTCCATTACGACAAGGCGCGCAAGCTCGGCGTGTCACGCGAAGACATGCTGCAGGCGGTGGCCGTGGGCCAGATGGTAAAGGAAGCGCCCGCCAAGTCGGTGCGGGATCTCGCGCATCGCATCCTGAAGTCGGACGTGTCCGCGGCCGGCCGCGCTTCAGCGAAGGCGCGAACGCTGGCAACGCTTCCGGTGGCCCCCGAGGCGACCGACGCTGGCTGCTGCACACCCGCCGCAGCCGGTGCCGCGGGCGACAAGAAGTCCGGCTGCTGCTGAGCGAAGCGATCATGACCACGCTGCTCTCCGATCCGACGCGCATTCTCTTCTTCACGGGGAAGGGCGGCGTGGGAAAGACCTCCTCCGCCTGTGCCACCGCCATCGCACTCGCCGACCACGGCAAGCGGGTGCTGCTCGTCAGCACGGATCCCGCCTCGAACCTCGATGAGGTGCTGGGCGTCGCGCTCCAGTCGTCGCCGACGCCGGTGCCGACCGCGCCCGGGCTGTCGGCGCTCAACATCGACCCCGCAGCCGCGGCGCGCGCGTATCGCGAGCGGGTGGTCGGGCCGTATCGCGGCGTGCTCCCCGCCAGCGCGCTGGCCAGCATGGAAGAGCAGCTCTCCGGCGCCTGCACCGTCGAGATCGCGGCCTTCGACGAGTTCACGAAGCTGCTCGGCGACCCAGTGATCACGGCCGCGTTCGATCACGTGATCTTCGATACGGCGCCCACGGGCCATACCCTGCGGCTGCTCGAACTCCCCGCCGCGTGGTCGAACTTCATCGACACCAACGTCGGCGGCACATCGTGCCTCGGCCCGCTGTCGGGCCTGACCGCGCAGCGAACGCTGTACGCCGCGTCGCACGCGGCGCTGCGCGATGGCGATCGCACGACGCTCGTGCTGGTCGCGCGGCCGGAGCCGGCATCGCTGGCGGAAGCCGAGCGGACGCGCCTGGAACTTGCGACGCTTGGGGTCGTCAATGTGCGGCTGATATTGAACGGCGTCTTCCATGCGCGCGACACAGCGGATCCAGTGGCGGTTGCCATGGAGGCGCGTGGACGGGCGGCGATCGCCGCCATGCCGGGTGGACTGCGCGCCGTTGCGCGCGTGGATGTGCCGCTGCTGCCGTTCGGACTTATCGGCATCGACGCGTTGCGCCGGCTCGGCACTTCGGGTGGCGAGGCGCCGGTGGTACCGGATGCCACTCCCGTTGACATCGCACGCGAAGGACTTGAATCGCTTATCGACGAATTGGCGATGCGGGGCAAGGGTGTTGTCATGACGATGGGCAAGGGCGGCGTTGGCAAGACGACGGTGGCCACGCACATCGCCAGCGCGCTCGCCGACCGCGGATTTCCAGTGACGCTCACGACGACCGATCCCGCGGCCCACGTGGATCAGGCCGTGCGCTCGCTCAGCATCTCGACCGCGAACCTGCGGGTCACGCGCATCGACGCAGCGCTCGAAACCCGCCGCTACAGCGAGGAAGTCATCGCCACGGCCGGTGCCGGACTCGACGCGGCGGGGCTGGCGCTGCTCGAGGAGGACCTGCGGAGCCCGTGCACCGAGGAGATTGCGGTCTTCCGTGCGTTTGCTGCCACCGTCGCGCAGGGCGAGGACGGCTTCGTGATCATCGACACGGCGCCGACCGGCCATACGCTGCTGCTGCTGGACGCAACGGAGTCGTACCACCGGGAAGTCCTGAAGCGGCCCAGCGGCAGCCCCGAGGCCGTGCAGCGGCTGCTGCCGCGCCTGCGCGACCGCGCGTTCACGCAGGTGATCCTGGTGACGCTGCCCGAGGCGACGCCGATGCACGAAGCGATGCAGCTGGAACAGGACCTCGCCCGCGCCGGCATCCAGCCGTACGCGTGGGTCGTCAACCAGTCGCTCACGCCGCTGACGCTTTCCGATCCCCTGCTCCGCGCGCGCCGCATCAACGAGGCGGTGTACCTGGACGAACTCCAGCGGCACGCGGCGCGTGTGGTGCTCGAACCGTGGGCGGTGGACTTCATTGAACGCGCCGCCGCGCCGTCCACGCTGGTGGCCGCCGCGCCGTAGACGACGCGCTCACGGCTGTCGCCGTGGCTTCAGCCTGCGCATCTTTCGCCAATGAACCGTCGTGCGCATTGGGACCTGGTCTACACGACCAAGCAGCCGAACGAGGTCAGCTGGTACCAGCCTTCGCCGTTGCGCTCACTCGAGCTGCTGCGCGAGGCCGGCGCGGGGCCGCACACGACGCTCATCGACATCGGTGGCGGCGACTCGACGCTGGTGGATGCCGTGGTCGCCGACCAGCTCGGCGCGATCACCGTCCTCGACATCTCCGGCGCCGCGCTGGCACGGGCGCGGGCGCGTCTCGGCGATCGCGCACGCGAGGTCACCTGGCTCGAGGACGATGCCACCCGCGTTGCCCTGCCGGCCGCGGCCTTCGATATCTGGCACGATCGCGCCGTCTTTCATTTTCTCACCGACGCGGAAGACCGCGCACGATACGTGACCACGGCGGCCGCGGCGCTGAAGCCCGGGGGCGCGCTCATCATCGCGACGTTCGCCGAAGACGGCCCGCAGCGATGCAGCGGGCTCGACGTCACGCGCTACAGTGCCGCACAGCTCGCGCAGACGCTCGGCGAGCCCTTCCAGCTGCGGCGCAGCTTCCACGACGTGCATCACACGCCGAGCGGCGGCGAGCAGCGCTTCTCGTACTGCGTCTTTCGACGGCAGTAGACGGCGGTAGACGGCAGAACGAACAAAGCCCGGCCACTTGGCCGGGCTTTTCGTCACGGCCACCGTCCGCCTAGAACAGGCCCTCGACCGAGAGATAGCGCTCGCCGGTGTCGTAGCAGAAGGTGAGCACACGCGCGTTCTTCGGGAGCTCGGGCAGCTTCTTGGCGACGGCGGCGAGTGCCGCACCCGACGAGATGCCGACGAAGATCCCCTCTTCGCGCGCGCTGCGCTGCGCGTACGCGAAGGCCTCTTCCTTGGTGATGGTGATGATCCCATCGAGCACGTCACGATGCAGGTTCTTCGGCACGAAATTGGCGCCGAGCCCCTGCAGCGGATGCGGCCCCGGCTGCCCGCCGCTCAGGATCGGCGATGCCGCCGGTTCCACGGCGAAGACCTTGAGCGCGGGCCACGCCTTCTTGAGCACCTCGCCGACGCCCGTGATGTGGCCGCCGGTCCCGACGCCCGTGATGATCGCGTCCAGTCCGTCGGGAAAGTCCGCGCGGATCTCGGCGGCCGTCGTGCGGCGATGCACCTCGATGTTCGCCTCGTTCTCGAACTGCTGGGGGATCCAGGCCCCGGCGATCGACGCGGCGAGCTCCGTGGCGCGGTCCACCGAGCCGCGCATTCCCTTCTCGCGCGGCGTCAGGTCGAGCTCGGCGCCATACGCGGCCAGCACCCGGCGGCGCTCGATGCTCATCGACTCGGGCATCACCAGGATCAGGCGGTATCCCTTCACGGCCGCGACCATCGCCAGGCCGATGCCGGTGTTGCCGGAGGTCGGCTCGACGATCACGCTCCCCGGCGAGAGCACGCCGCGGCGCTCCGCGTCCTCGATCATCGAGAGCGCGATGCGGTCCTTGATGCTGGCGCCGGGGTTGGCGCGCTCGAGCTTCATCCACACCTCCGCCTTGCCGAACAGGCGGTTGATGCGAACGTGCGGCGTGTTGCCGATGGTGTCCAGGATCGATGCGGCTTTCATGGGGGCCTCGGGTGCTGCGGGGGGGACTGACTAGATGATGTACATGGCGTCGTCGCCGTTGGCGTCCTTGGGCCGGACCTTCGCCTCCGCCTCGTGCTGCACGACGGAGAGCGGGGGCACACTGTGCGTCAGCCAGACATTGCCGCCCACGATGCTGTCGTGGCCGACGACCGTGTCGCCGCCGAGGATCACGGCCTGCGCGTAGATGACGACGTTGTCCTCGATGGTCGGGTGACGCTTGGACCGGGCGAGGCTCTTCTTCACGCTGAGCGCGCCCAGCGTGACGCCCTGGTAGAGCTTCACGTTGTTGCCGATCACGGTGGACTCGCCGATCACGATGCCCGTGCCGTGGTCGATGGCGAACGAGGAACCGATGGTCGCGCCCGGATGGATGTCGATGCCGGTCACCTGGTGGGCGTACTCGCCGAGCAGGCGCGGGAAGATGGGGACGTGCAGCGTGTAGAGGGCGTGCGCCAGGCGATGGATGGCGATGGCCATGAACCCCGGATAGGCGAGCACGACCTCATCGAGACTCTCCGCCGCCGGATCGCCGGCATTGATGGCTTCGGCGTCGAGCAGCAGTTGCGCGTGGATGCGCGGCAGCGCCTCGGTGAAGGCGCGGCCGATTTCGTCCACTGGGCGCGCGCCGTCCTTCATCAGCGGGGCGATCATCCGCTTCAGGTCGCGTTCCAGCAGGGCCAGCTTGGCTTCGATCTCGCCGGACGTGAAGTACGGTTCGCGGCAGAAGTGCGGAAAGAGGACGGCCAGCAGCTCGTCGGTGAACTGCTGGGCGCTCTGCTTCAGCTGGACGCCGAAGGTGAGGGAGTCGCGGCGTTCCTTGAGATCGGACGCGAACGCGCGGAGTTCGGGGGAGGGGTCGTGCGCCATTGGGGGCGTGGGCTCGGGGGGTGTACTCAGTATAAGCGACTCGGCGTCGCGATGTTCCCTGGACCAGCGTCTACGCCACGCGTTCGGTACGGATGGCGGCGACCGGCGGAAGGTGCACGACGATCTCCGAGCGCAAGGGCTCGAAGTGCGTCGGCAACTGGAGCACCTGACCGAGTTCCGGCAGCGTCTCGTCCACCGTGAGTCCCGGCTGGTCGGTCGCGTACTCGAAGAGGACGCCGCCGGGCTCCCGGCTGTAGATCGACTGGAAGTACTTCCGATCCTTCATTTCGGTGACGCGCCGTCCGGCGCCAAGGAGCGCCTCGCCGACCGCCGCTTCATCCGCCGCGTTCGCGACGCGGAACGCCACGTGGTGCGCGGTCCCGGCGCCGTTCTTGCCGTACGCCAGGTCGGCGCGCACGTGCAGGTCGACGAAGGTGCTCACGCCGCCGGCGCCCGCCTCGAACCGGCGCACCCCATCGTGCTCGGCGACGAAGCGGAAGCCGAGGGTGTCCACCATCATCTGCTCGGTGCGCTCGCGGCGGTCGAGCCAGAGCGTGACGCCGTGCAGGCCGCGGATGGCGAGCGGCGACGGAATCTCGCTGGAGCCACCCGATCCGGGACGCGACGCGGCGCCGGCGTGCGCCACCAGCTCGAGATAGAGTCCGTCCGGATCGCGGAGGGCGATGACCTGCTCAGTGTGGCCACCGAAGGTGCGCGACTGAGGCCCATCGTGCGCCACGCCCAGGGTGCGCAGCCGCTCGCTCCAGAAGGGGACGGCCGCCGGGGTAATGGCGAAGGCCGTGACCCCCACTTGTCCCGTGCCGGGCACGCCCTGTCGCGCGCGTGGCATCGGGAAGATGGTCATCAGCGAGCCGGGGGTGGCGTGGGCGTCGCCGAAGTAGAAGTGATACGTGGACCGGTCGTCGAAGTTGACGGTCTGCTTGACGAGGCGCAGGCCGAGCGTGCCGGCGTAGAAGGCGACGCTGCGTTCCGGGTCGCGGGCGATGGCGGAGACGTGATGGATGCCGAGCAGGGGGGTCATACCGTCCTCGATGGATATTTATCTTAGTACTAAGATACTGCCGGTGGGCCGCGCCGTCAAGCGGGGGCCGGGCTTGCGGCCCGCGCCGAGGTCATTATCTTAGTACTAAGACAATGCACGGCCGTGCGGCCGCGCCTCCCGATTTCCGAAGGAGTCCCCGATGTCGCTGCGTCCCGTCAAGAGCATCCTCACCGCCCAGCCCACGATCGAAGGGGCCGGCGTCCGCCTGCACCGCGCCTTCGGGTTCGGCGAGACGGGCGAGTTCGATCCGTTCCTGCTGTTCGACGATTTCCGCGGCGACACCCCCGCCGACTACCAGGCCGGCTTTCCCTGGCATCCGCATCGCGGCATCGAGACCATCACCTACGTGCTCGCCGGCACGGTCGAGCACGCCGATTCACTCGGCAATCACGGCGAACTGGGCGCGGGCGACGTGCAGTGGATGACGGCCGGATCCGGGATCATGCACCATGAGATGCCGACCGGCGACGTGAGCGGCCGGATGCACGGCTTCCAGCTGTGGGCCAACCTGCCGTCGCACCTCAAGATGACCAAGCCGCGCTACCAGGACGTGCCGGCCAGGGACATTCCCACGGTCCTCGACGACGACGGCACCGCGGTGCGCGTCATCGTCGGCGATTTCTGGGGGAAGACCGGTCCGGTGGAGGGCGTGGCGGCCGAGCCCAGCTACATCGATGTGTCGGTCCCCCCCGGCAGGAAGAAGCGCCTCAAGGTCGACACGCGGCGCAATGCCTTCGCGTACGTCTTCGCGGGGAGCGGCACGTTCCGCGACGCGTCGGAACCGTTTGGCGTGCTGACCGAGAAGGCGGACGATTCGGTGGTGCGTGAGCGCACGGGGAACCGGTCGCTGGTCGTCTTCGGCAGCGGCGACGAGATCGTCGTCCAGGCCGGTGACGAGGGGATCCGCTTCCTGCTGGTCAGCGGCAAGCCGCTCGAGGAGCCGGTGGCGTGGTACGGCCCGATCGTGATGAACACCAAGGCCGAATTGCAGCAGGCGATCACCGACCTGCGCAACGGCACGTTCATCAAGGAAAGCGCGTAGCGCACCTTCGCCAGGAAGGCGCGCCGCGCACACGCGTGCTATGTTCGCTGCCATGGGGCGTGCATGACCGCGGAGGACTCCCTCGTTCGCGTGATTGAAGGGCCGGGCAGCTGGCACAGCCGCGCGGTGAACGCCCTGTTGCGCCTGATGCTTCGCAGCCCGCTGCGCCACGACGTCGACATCCCCGCCCTGCGCCGGCGTTACGAGGACATCGATGCGCGCCACATTCCGGTGGACGACTGGGTCGTGCGCCAGCCGCTCCACTGTGACGGCGTGCCCGCGCAGTGGGTGAGCGTGCCGGAGACGCGTCCCGAACGGGTGGTGCTCTATCTGCACGGCGGGTCCTTCGCGTACCGCTTTCCCAATGCCCACGCCGGCTTCGCGGCCCGGCTGTGCCGGCGGCTGGAGGCGCGGGCGCTCATTCCCGACTACCGGCTCGCGCCCGAGCACCCCTTCCCCGCCGCTCCCGACGACTGCCTCGCGGCCTACCGGTGGCTCCTGGCCAGCGGCGTCGATCCGAATCACGTGGTCGTCGTCGGCGACTCGGCGGGGGGCAACCTGGCGCTGGTCACCATGCAGCGCGCGCTGACGGCGGGCGATCCGCTTCCCGCCTGCGCCGTCCTGCTGTCACCGGGCGTGGACTGCACCCTCGCCAGCCCGAGCATGGTGGACAACGCCGAGCATGACCCGATGCTGCGGCTGAACAATCTCCTGGTGCTGCGCAACCATTACGTGCCCGCGTCGCACCTGGTCACGCATCCGCACGTGTCGCCGCTCTTCGGCGAGTTCGTCGGACTGCCGCCGCTGCTGCTGCAGGTGGGGAGCACCGAGATCCTGCGCGACGAGGCGATTCGCGCGGCGCAGAAGGCGCGAGCGGCCGGCGTGGACGTCGAGCTCGAGTTGTGGCCCGACATGCCGCATGTCTTCCAGATCGTCTCGTTCCTGCCGGAATCGGCGCAGGCGCTGGACCATATCGTCGCCTTCGTGCGGCGGCGCGCGCGGTGGGAAGCGGCCGTGCGGGTGCCGGCGTAGGACGTCGGCACGGCGGCCAACTTCGCGGGACGGGGCGCCGCCCGGCGCACTCGTCGCAGCCATGGTCCCGGCACTAATTTCCTTGACGCCCCCGGAAGCTGTTCCGAACTTCCCGGCAGTCACGATGCCACGCACGCCGGTGTGCGAGGCGGTGACGGGCGCGCCCCCCGGCTTGGCTCAAGACTCATTGTGGATCCTGCAGACAAGATGCCCATCGCGAGGGCGGCCGATTTCTATCGCACCGTCTTCGAGCACAGCACGGAAGCGAGCCTGCTGACGGCGGCCGACGGGCGCGTCTTCCGCGCCAATCCCGCGGCCTGCGCACTGCTTCGCCGCACGGAGGCGGAGATCTGCGCGGCGGGACGCCAGGGCCTGGTGGACCCCGCGTCGCCCGGCCTGCGCGACCTGCTCGAGACGCGCGCCCGCACGGGACAAGTGCGGGGCGAGCTGACCTTCGTGCGCGGCGACGGCACGCGCTTCGTGGCCGAATTCCGATCGGCCTCGCTCTTCGACAACGAGAATACGTCGGAAGTCCGCAACATCGTGACGCTGCGCGACCTCACGGAACACCGGGCCACGCAGCGTGCGCTGACCGAGTCGCAGGTGCTGCTTGACGCCATCGTCAACAACACGCGCGACATGATTTGGTCAGTCGACCCGGAGGAGTTCGCCCTCCAGTGGTTCAACGACGGACTGCGGGAGTACTTCCGCGTGCATCGCGGGATGGCCATCGACGTCGGCATGCGCCCGGAAGACCTCTTCACGAGCGACGAGTACATCCAGGAGTGGCGTGGCCTGTACCAGCGGGCGCTGCGCGAACGGACGTTCACGCACGAGTACGTCGCCTCGTCGAAGACGCGGGTCATGCAGCTGAACCTGACGGTGCTCGAGCACGACGGGGTCGTGTACGGCATCTCGGTGTTCAGCCGGGACATCACGGACCTCAAGCGCTCGGAGCGCGAACTGCAGACGCGCGCCGAGGAGCTGCGGGCGAGCGAGGAGCAGTTTCGCGCCATGGTGGAGCAGTCGCCCACCGGCACGGTGATCTTCGCGGAGGGGCGCATCACCTACGCCAACCCGGCGGCCGCGCGCATCGTGGGCGCGGGCTCGACCGACCGGATCATCGGGCGGATCGTGATGGACTTCGTCCATCCCGACTTCCGCGCGCGTTCGCTGGAGCGGATCCGGAACGCGGTGGCGACCGGCGAGGCGTCGCGCCCCGCCGAAATGATCTTCCTCGGCCTGGACGGCCACGAGATCGACACCGAAAGCGTCCTGCTCCCGGTGACGATCGCCGGCCGCCCCTCCGTGATGGTGCTCTTCAATGACATCACGGAACGGAAACGGGCGACGATGGCGCTGACGGACAGCGAGTCCAGGTTCCGCGCGATGGTGGACGTCACGCCCAACGGGGTCGTCATTCATGAGGACGGACGGCTCACGTACGCCAACGCGGCTGCCGCCCGCATTCTGGGCGTCGCCAGTCCGGAGCAGCTCGTCGGGCGCAACGTGAAGGAGTTTATCCATCCGGACTCGTGGCCGGCGACGCTGGATCGCATCAACCGGGTGCGCGACACCGGCCAGGCGCAGCCCCCCTCCGAGGGCGTCTATCTCCGCGCCGACGGCAGTGCGGTGGACGTCGAGCGCGTGGCCACGCCCATCACCATTGCAGGCAAACCTGCCACGCTCGTCATCTTCCACGACATCACGGAGCGCAAGGCGCACGAGAAGGCGTTGCGCGAGAGCGAGCGGAAGTATCGCACGCTCTTCGAGTCGGCCGATGACGCCATCCTGCTGGTGCACGACGGGCGCTTCGTGGACTGCAACGCGGCGGCGCTGCGGATGTTCGGCTGCACCAGGGATGCGCTCCTCAGCGCGACGCCGGCGACATTCTCCCCGGCGGTCCAGCCCGACGGCACGCCATCCGACATCGCGGCGAACCGGAAGATCAGCCTCACGCTCTCGGAGGGACCGCAGTTCTTCGAGTGGGAGCACTGCCGCTCCGATGGGACACCCTTCTCGGTGGAGGTCTCCCTGAACCGCCTGGACCTGGGCGGTCGCGTGAAGATCCAGGCCATCGTCCGCGATGTGACCTCGCGACGCACGGCCGAGTTGGCACTGCGGGCCAGCGAAGAGCGCTTTCGCGCAGTGTTCAGCGAGGCGCCGCTCGGTATTGCATTGATCGATTCCCGCACGGGGCGGATCCTCGACGCGAACCGGCAGTTCGGCCAGATCGCCGGCCGTTCTGCGGAGGAACTGACGCAGATCGACTGGATGAGCATCACGCATCCGGACGACGTGGCGGAGGATCAGCGCAACATGGCGCTGATGAACGCGGGCGAGATCTCGCGATTCCACATGCGCAAGCGGTACCGGCGCCCGGACGGTTCCCATGTCTGGATCAGCATGACGGTGGCTCCCATTCGGAAGCCGGGGCAGGAACACGAGTCGCATGTCTGCATGATCGAGGACATCGGCGCCCGCATCGCCGCCGAAGAGGAACTGCGCAAGCTCTCGCGCGCCGTCGAGCAGAGTCAAGCCAGCATCGTCATCACCAACGTCAAGGGCGACATCGAGTACGTCAACGAGGCCTTTCTGCTTCGCTCCGGTTATGCGCGCGACGAGATCCTGGCGCAGAACCCGCGGATCCTGAACTCGGGCGAGACGCCGCGCGGCACTTACGATGCCCTGTGGCAGACGTTGCGGCACGGCGAGACCTGGACGGGCGAGTTCATCAATCGCAAGAAGGACGGCAGCACGTACGTCGAGCAGGCAGTGATCTCGCCGCTTCGCCAGCCGGACGGCACCATCACGCACTACGTGGCCGTGAAAGAGGACATCACTGACCAGAAGCGCCTGACGGCGGAGCTGGCCCGGCACCGCGATCACCTGATGGAGCTGGTGGAGGAGCGGACCCGCGAGCTCGAGGAGGCGCGCTTGCTGGCCGAGTCGGCCAACAAGGCCAAGAGCGCGTTCCTGGCCACCATGAGCCACGAGATCCGCACGCCATTGAACGGCGTGATCGCGATGGCCGAGATGCTGGCGCTGCGCCCGCTGACGCCCGAGGATCTCGACTCCACCAAGACCATCCTGCGGTCGGCGCACAACCTGCTCGCCGTCATCAACGACATCCTGGATTTCTCGAAGATCGAGGCGGGCAAGCTGGAGCTCGACGTCTCCGACATCTCGCTGCGCCAGGTGGCCGAGGACGTGCTCGCGTCGCTCCATCCCGTGGCCGCCGCCAGCGACGTGGACCTGACGGTCGATGTCGCGTCAGCGGTGCCCTCGTTCGTGCGCGGCGATGCGACGCGCCTGCGCCAGGTCGTCATGAACCTCGGGGGCAACGCCATCAAGTTCAGTCGTGGCCGCACGGACGTGCGCGGCCAGGTTGGCATCTTCATCGGCGTCGCGAGCACCGCGCCCTTGCGCGTTTCACTGACGGTCCGGGACAACGGCATCGGCATGACCCCGGAGACGCTCGGCCGGTTGTTCACCTCGTTCACGCAGGCCGAGGCATCCACGACGCGCCGGTTCGGCGGCACCGGCCTGGGACTGGCCATCACCAAGCGGCTCGTGGACCTCATGGAAGGGACCATCGAGGTCGAGACCGCCCCCGGTACGGGATCGACCTTCACCGTCATCCTGCCGGTGGCGGCGGTCGCCCCGGCGACGCCCGCGTATCCAGGTCGCGCGGGGCTGCACCGACGCGGGGCCGAGCCGGTGGCGGCCGCTTACCTGCGCACGACGCCGCTCTCACTGGACGAGGCCCGGGCGCAGGGTCGCCTGATTCTCGTGGCCGAGGATGACAGCATGAACCAGAAGGTCATCCTGCAGCAGCTCGGGCTGCTGGGATATGCCGGCCAGATTGCCGTGGACGGCGAGGAGGCGCTGCGGCTGTGGCGCGCGGGCGCGTATGCGATGCTGCTCAGCGACCTGCACATGCCGAACCGGGACGGCTACTCGCTGGCGGCGGCGATTCGCGATGAAGAGAAGGACCGTGGCACACACCTGCCCATCATCGCGCTCACCGCAAATGCGCTGCACGGCGAGGCGGATCGCGCCACGGCGGCCGGCATGGATGGGTACCTGACGAAGCCGGTGCCGCTGGCCACGCTGCGCGAGGTGCTGGCGAAGTGGATTCCGCCGGCCGACGGTCGGTCCTAGGCCGGCGGTCGCACATTCGACGCGTTCTATGTTGGAGACAAGCAGAGGGGCCGGCGAGATCGCCGGCCCCTCTGTCGTATTCTGTCGTATTCTGTCGTCTTCCGTCCCTACTGCACCGCATTGATCATGTCGAAGATCGGCAGGTAGCACGCCACTACCATGCCGCCGACCACGACGCCGAGGAAGACGATCATGATCGGTTCCATGGCGGCGAGCAGCGCGCCGACCGCGGCATCGACTTCCTCGTCATAGAAGTCGGCGATCTTGCTGAGCATTTCGTCCAGGCCGCCGGTCTGCTCGCCCACGGCGATCATCGAGATCACCATCGGCGGGAAGACGCTCGACTTCGCGAGCGGCGCCGAGATGGTGTCGCCGCCGGCGATCGAGGCCCGCGACTGCATGATCGCGTCGTGGATGACGCGGTTGCCGGCCGTCTTGGCCGTGATCTCGAGGCCGTCGAGGATGCTCACGCCCGAGCTGATGAGCGTGCCGAGGGTGCGGGTGAAGCGCGACACCGCCGACTTGCGCAGCACGTCGCCGAGCACCGGCATCTGCAGCATCAGCTTGTCGAGGTTCAGCTTGCCGTTGGGCGTGGTGTAGTACTTCTTGATGCTCCACACGGCGCCGTAGCCGGCGCCGCCGAGTGCCCACCAGTAGGACTTGAGGATGTTCGACATCCCGATCACGATGCGCGTCGGCAGCGGGAGCGCGAGGCCCACGCTGGCGAACATGCTCTGGAAGACGGGGATGACGAAGATGAGCAGCACGACGACGGCGATCACGGCCACGCTCATGATGACGCCGGGGTAGATCATCGCCCCCTTCACCTTGCGCACGAGGGCGTCGTTCTTTTCCATGAACGTCGCCAGGCGCATGAGAATGGTGTCGAGAATACCGCCGGCCTCGCCCGCGGCCACCATGTTCACGTACAGGTCGCTGAACGCGTTCGGATGCTTCGCGAGCGCGTCGGCCACCGTGTGGCCCGACTCGACGTCAAAGACCACCTGCCGCGTCACCGCGGCGAGCGACTTGTTCTCGGTCTGCTTGCTGAGGATGTCGAGCGCCTGCACCAGCGGCAGGCCCGAGTTGATCATCGTCGAGAACTGGCGGGTGAAGATCACGATGTCGCGCATCGCGATCGATCCGCCCGTCTTCACCTTCGCCTTCGCCTGCTCCTCGACCTTGACGACGTTCATGCGCTTCTGGCGCAATTGCGTCATCACATCGTCCTTGGTCGCGGCCTCGAGGGTGCCGGTCTTCAGGTCACCCTTGGCGTCGCGTGCGGTATACTGGAAAGACGGCATCGGCGCTCGTTAGAAGGTGCGGCGTGAAAAGGCCCTACTGTAGGACGGCTGAGCCATCACCGACGCAACCCGCCCGAAGCGCCCGGCTTCGACCCCGGCGCGTCCTTGGCCCCGGTTTCGCCCTCCACCGGGCTCTTGCCGATGAGGCGCAGGAACTCGTTGGGGTCGCTCGAGACGCGCAGGCACTCCTCCTCCGACACGTCGCGCGCCATGTAGAGCTGGTACAGCGCGTCGTTCATCGTCTGCATGCCGAACTTCTTGCCCGACTGCATGGACGAGTAGATCTGGTGGATCTTGTCGTCGCGGATCAGCGCCCGGATGGCCCCCGTCACCACCAGGATCTCGGCCGCCATGGCCCGCCCCTTGCCGCTCTTCTTGGGCAGGAGCGTCTGGGTGATGATCCCCTCCAGCACGAACGCCAGCTGGGCGCGCACCTGCGACTGCTGGTGGCTGGGGAAGACGTCGATGATGCGGTTGATCGCCTCGGCCGCCGAATTGGTGTGCAGCGTGGCGAAGGCCAGGTGGCCCGTCTCGGCGATGGTCAGCGCCGCCTGGATGGTCTCCAGGTCGCGCATTTCGCCGATGAGGATGACGTCGGGGTCCTGGCGCAGCGCGTACTTGAGCGAGTTCTGGAACGACTTGGTGTCGGTGCCAACCTCGCGCTGGTTGACGATGCACCCCTGGTGCCGGTGGATGAACTCGATCGGGTCTTCCACCGTGATGATGTGGCCATGTCGTTCGCGGTTGATCTTGTCGATCATCGCGGCCAGCGTCGTGGACTTTCCCGAGCCGGTGGGGCCCGTGACGAGCACGAGGCCGCGGGGCTTCTCCGCCATGCGCGCGATGATCGGCGGCAGGTGGAGGTCGTCGAACGTCTTGATGGAGAACGGGATCTGCCGCATCACGATGGAGACGCAGCCGCGCTGCTTGAAGACGTTGCCGCGGAAGCGCGCCAGGTTCTGGATGCCGAACGAGAAGTCGAGCTCGTCCTCCATCTCGAAGCGCTTCTTCTGGTTCTCGGTGAGCACCGAGTAGGCCAGCTGCAGCGTGTCCTTGGGGTTGAGCACGTACTCGCCGCGCGAGTTCGTGATCTCGCCGTCGATGCGCATCTTGGCGCGTTCGCCGGCCGTGATGTGGAGGTCGGACGCGCCGCGCTCGATCATCTCCTCGAGGAGGACGCGGAGGTTGACGCCCTGCTGCTGCGGCGCCGCGCCGGCTGCGGCGGTGGGGGGTGCACCAGTCATGAGTGGATCCGGGTCATTGGAGTTCGGCGCCGCGCACGGTGCGTCAGGCGCTGGTCTCGCGGAGAACCTGCTCGAGCGGCACGACGCCCTTCAGGACCTTGAGCCAGCCGTCCATGCGGAGCGTGAGCATGCCGTCCTCGATGCCGCCTTCCTTGATCTCGGCGGCACCGACGTTCTGCAGAATGAGCCGCCGCAGGCGCGGCGTCATGAACATCACTTCGTACAGTCCCTGCCGTCCCTTCAGCCCATTGCCGCCGCAGGCGTCGCACCCCTTGCCGCGCCAGCATGGCACGGAGGCGATCTTGGTGTCGAGGGTCAGGTCCTTGAGGAGCGGCGCCGCGTCCTTGGACGCATTCCGCACGGCATCGCGCAACGCCTCCTCGGTGAAGCGCAGGTCACGGTACGTGGTGTCGCGCGTGATCTTGGCCGTGGTCATCTCCTCGTCGCTCATGATGTAGTGCTCCTTGCAGCTGCCGCAGACGCGGCGCACCAGGCGCTGGGCGAGCACGAGGTTGAGCGCGGAACTGACGTTGAACGGCTCGAGCCCCATGTCGAGGAGCCGGGTGACCGTCTCCGGGGCCGAGTTGGTGTGCAGTGTCGAGAGCACCAGGTGGCCGGTGAGCGCGGCCTTGATGGCGATGCCGCCCGTCTCGAGGTCGCGGATCTCGCCCACCATGATGATGTTCGGGTCCTGGCGCAGGAACGCCTTGAGCGCCGCCGCGAAGGTCATCCCGATCTCGTTGCGCACGAGCACCTGGTTGATGCCGAAGATGTTGTACTCCACCGGGTCTTCGGCCGTCATGATGTTCGTGTCGATGCTGTTCACCTTGGACAGCGCCGAATACAGCGTGGTCGTCTTGCCCGAACCGGTGGGGCCCGTCACGAGCACCATGCCGTACGGGTTGCTCACCGCCTCCATCAGTTCGCGCTCGGCGCGGGGCTCGATGCCGAACTTCTCGAGGTCCAGCGTCAGGTTGCCCTTGTCGAGAATACGGAGCACGACCTTCTCGCCGAAGATCGTGGGCAGCGTCGACACGCGATAGTCGATGACCTTCTTGCCCATCTTCAGCTTGATGCGCCCGTCCTGCGGGACGCGGCGCTCGGCGATGTTGAGCGCCGACATGATCTTGAAGCGCGAGATCAGCGCCGCCTGCATCTTCTTGGGCGGCTTCATGATCTCCATGAGCGCGCCGTCGATGCGGTAGCGCACGCGCAGCTCGTGCTCGAAACACTCGAAATGGATGTCCGACGCGCCGCGATTGACCGCGTCGGTGAGGATGGCGTTGAGCAGCTTCACCACCGGCGCGTCGTCCACCAGCTGCGCCTGCCCGGCGGCGGCCTCGTCGTCCTCGGTGTCGACCACCTCGACGTCCGCCTCGGCATCCAGCCCCTCGATCTCGTCGAGGAGGGCGCCCATCTGGATGTCGGTGGACTCGTAGTGCTTCTCGATCGCGTTCTTGAGCGTGAACTCGCCCGCGATCACCGGGAAGATGTCGTACCGTGTGATGAACTTGAGGTCGTCCACCACCCCCATGTTGGTGGGGTCGGCCATCGCCACCGTGAGGGTGCGACCGTCACGCTTGAGCGGCAGGACCAGGTGCTTCACCGCCAGGTCGGCGGGGACCAGCTTCACGATCTTGGGATCCACCTCGAACTTCGAGAGGTCGACCGCCGGCATCTTGTATTGCCGGGCCAGCACCTTGGTGAGCTCGAGTTCCGGGACGAAGCCCAGCTTCACCAGGTTGTAGCCGACACGGGTACCGCTCGATTTCTGCTCGGAGAGCGCCTTCTCCAACTGCTCCTTCGTGATGAGCCCCTCGCGCAGAAGGAGGTCACCAAGGCGCTCAGATCCGGAAGCGGCGGGGTTGGCCATGGAGGCAGACGGGAGACGGAGGACGGACGACAGGAGACGTGCCCGCCTGGCGGGCCTCGTCTCCCTCTAATGAGTGAAGGTCGTCCTCGGACGGAGGGGTGTCAAGGCGCGGCGGCGCGCCGGCGTCCCTTGGCCTTTCCGGTAGGGGCATCCGGGCGCGGCACCCCCGAGAACGTCACCCGGTCGCCCAGCGCCTTGGCCATGGCAGGCCCGATTCCGCGCACCCGCTGCAGGCCATCCATCGATCCGAACGGCCCGAAGGAGTCGCGGTTGGCGACGATGCGCTTGGCGAGGGCGGGACCGATGCGGGGGAGTGATTCGATGGAGGCGACCGACGCGAGGTCGAGGTCAGTCGGACTGACGGGAGACGGAGGACGGAAGACGGGAGGGATCACCGGATCCGGCAGGCGTGCCGCCGGCTCAAGCCGGGGCTTCCTGGCCGCGCGCTCGGCGTTGCGCTTCTTCAGCGCGGCACGGCCGGCTTCGCGGCTGGGGGACGCGGCGGCCACGGAATCCACGCGGGCGATCTGGGCGGCGAGGTCGCCGGGCGAGCCGGCAATGACGCGCTCCCCGCCCCGCGCTGCCCGCCAGGCGTTGACGCCAACCCCGAGCGCGGCCACGGCCGCGAAGAAGAGGAGCGCTTGGCGTTCGGCGGGAGTGGGCATGCCCCTTAATGCCGTATCGCCGCCGCTCTCGTGTCATCGTCGTATGGCGGCACGGGCTGAATTCGTGCGGATTCGTATGGCTTCTTCACCACGGAGGCACGGAGCACTGCCGGAGGGCCACGGAGGAACTGCAACTGCCTTGGGGGAACAACGAGCGCCGCGCAAAGTTCCGCGTGGCGCGACGTCTTTACCCCAGTTGTGGCCGTTCTCCGTGGCCCTCTGGCCGTTCTCCGTGTCTCCGTGGTGAAGAAATCCAGCGCGGCGAACGGAGCCTAGCGCAATAACGCCAGCGCCACGTCGCCCACGATCTTCAGCGACTGCGCCGAAATCTTGTCCATCGTGTCCTGCAGCGTGTGGTGATAGCTGTTGCCGGGGCCGTAATCGAGGTCGATGACATCGATGACCTTGAGCCCGGCATCGAGCAGCGGGACGTGGTCGTCGGTGATGGCTCCAGCCGAGCGCCGCACGAAGACATCGCCGCGCCCCATCGCCTCCGCCTTCGACCAGACGCGATTGACCACGTCAGGGGCGCGCTGGGCGGAGTTGTCCTCGACCGCGATGCGCAGGTCGGCATCGCCGATCATGTCGAAGAGCACGCCGAAGACTGGCTGGTACCCCTGGTCCGGCAGGTTCCTGGCGAAGTGCGTGGAGCCGAGCAGCACGTCCACCAGGGGCGGTCCGAAGTCGCCGTAGTCCTCGCCGTCCACGAAGAGCAGGTCGACGCCGTACTTGGACGGCTGCTTCTGCAGCGCGTCGGCCAGCGCGACGAACAGCCCGACACCCGACGCCGCATCGTTGGCGCCGTCGATCGGCTTCATCTGGTTGGCTGGATCGCTCTCGTTATCCGCGGTGGGACGCGTGTCCCAGTGCGTGAGGTAGAGCACGCGCTCCGTCGCCTGCGGGTTGAAGCGCGCCAGGATGTTTCGCAGCGGCAGCTTCTTCCCCGCCTTCGTCGTGTGCGTCCACGTCTGCTGCACGACCGTCGCGCCGCGCGCCTTCAGTTCGGCGACGATCCAGTCGCCGGCCTTGCGGTGTCCATCACTGCCGGGGACGCGCGGCCCGAAGGCGACCTGGGCCGCGGCGTACTTGAGCGCGGCTTCGCCGTCGAACTCCGTGGTGACGACCGGCGGCGCGGGCCGGGCATCGGGTTTCCGTGCGCAGGCGCCAGCGAGCGTGGCCAGCGCGAGAATCGATACGGCCGTCCGCCATCCGCCATCCGCCATCCGCCCTCTGCCATCGGCCGTCAGCCATCGGCCATCCCTCATTTCAACTCCCCAGCAAAGAAGGAAACTTGCAGCACCGCCGTGAAGACGATCTGCGAGAAGCGCCGATTCATGTTGTTGTCGAACGTGATGATGCGGGCACCGGTCAGGGAGAACGTGAGGTTCTCCGCAACGTCGGCGTCGGCATTGACATTAATCGCCTGTCGCCCGTTGTCGGCGAGGCGGCTCCGCCGCGATGCCGCGCCCTGGTTTTGCACCCACGACTGCGCCGCGCTCTGCTGGTAGCTGAATCGCGTGCGGAGGTCGTTCTTGAGCTTCCAGCTCGCCGGCATCTTGACCGAGCGCGACACGTCGGCGCTGAGGTCGCGCGATCGCGACTCGGCGATGCTTCCCGGCAGCGAGTCGAGCCGATGGGTGTTCCCCACGCCGAACGAGGTCATGAGCCCCGTGCCGACATTCCACGTGATGCTCCCGTTCACCGGATAGCTGGTCACGCGGCTGACGCGCTGGTCGGCCGCCGCGCCGTCGATCTCGCTGGGCACCACGCTCGACTGCCGCGTGTTGAGATAACGCAGGCTGCCGCCGAGGCTGGTGATCACCCGGCTGGCGAAGCGCGGCCGCAGCGTGAAGCGGAGCGCGAGATCGGGGAGCGTCACCTGCTCACCGTCGATGACGGTCTGCGTGTTGTCGAAGCGCCGCGTCCAATTGCGCGAGTTGACCTTCTGCATGCGCGTCGTGAGGGACATGCCCAGCGGGAGCCGCAGCCCGGTGCTCAGCGTGACCTGCGCGTTGCTGCCGGCGCTCGTGGCGTTGAGTCCGTTCTGCGTGCGGAAGTGGTCGATGCCGCCCCAGCCCAACTGGTATCCGAACCCCGGCGTGAACGGCGCGCCATCAAACGCCGAGACCAGCGACCGGCTGGCCTGCACGTCGAGGGGCTGCAGCACCTGCACCAGCACCGGCGTGACGAGCGAATCGTGCAGGTAGGCGCGCAGGGCGGCGGGGAGGTCGATGTTGGCGCCCAGGGCCAGCGTCTGCGTGTTGTTCACGCGGCGCGGCAGGTGGAAGCCGCCCGTGGTGTCGGCATCGCGGACCAGCGTGCGCGAGTTGGGATCGCGCTGCATCGTGTACGCGCTGGTGAAGTCGAGCCGCGGCCGCATCCAGAAGGCGACGGTCGGCGCGAAGCTCAGCGCCGCATTCATCTGTCGCTCGCGCTCGAGGCCAACGTCGAGCCCCAGGAGCTTGCTGCGCTCGCTGGTGGCGACAATCGCGGTCGGCGAGGAGTCGCCGTACTGCCGCAGGTCGCGCAGCGACGTGAAGTCCCAGCGCGCGTTGAGCGCCTCGAACGGACGCAGCTCCACGCCGGCGACGTTGCGCCACACATGGGTGAGTCCGGTGACCAGCCGGCCGGTGTCGGAGAGGGACTCGGCGGGCTTCAGGAACGCCATGCGACGGTCCTCGGCGCGCGCCATCGAGCTGCTGAACCGGACGCTCGACGGATTCAGCCGCACCTCGGCGTTGCGCAGCGCCTGCACCCATTCGGCATTCTGCAGCCAGATGGGAAGCGCCCCGAGCGTCCGGTCCACCCACTGCGGCATCGGGCGCGTGCGCGCCTGCGAGGCCAGGTTGTAATCGAGACCTGCGTTGAAGTTCGAGCTCTTGCCGTCCTGGTACTCGCTGCGCGAGTTGGCCGAGCCGAAGTTGGCGGTCGCGCCCAGGTTGTTGACGACCGTGGCGAGGAAACCCTCAGGCAGCGGCGTGGTGCGGCGCAGCGCGATCGAGACGTTGGTGGCGTCGTTGCGCGGCGTGCGCAGCCCCTTGATGCCGTCGCCGCGCAGGTCGGAGCGCGAGACGAAGAGCGGATTGTTGGCGCCGCTCGAGTGATTCACCGTGACGGGGATGGCATAGCCCAGCCCCGCGGGGAGCAGCTTGTCAAGGCGCACCGACGTGCCGATGTCGAACTGGTTGTCGGAGACGTACGACGGCGTCTCGTTCAGCTGGCGGAAGTTCGCATCGCGATGACTGAAGCCGGCGCGGAAGGTGCCGATGTCGCCGGCGGTCACGCTCAACCCGATCTGCGCCGCGTACCCCGGCGTGTTGTCCACGTTGGTGAGCCGCATGTCGTCGACCCAGAGCTCGAGCGTGTCCCCCGGAAGCACGCGGGCCGCGCCCAGCCCACCCGAATCGATGCGCACCATGCCGACGGCAAGGTCCTGCACGGCGGCAAGGTTGGGCGCACTGATGTTCGGGTCGACCGTGTAGACCATATAGCCGCCCTTGCAGACAGCGTAGCGGCGGATGCTCACACCGGCCGGCAGGCCGCTGCGGGCAATGAGCACCGAGTCGGCGCCGTGACAGGCCAGCGAATCGGGGCTGTTCTGCAGGAAGGCATTCTGCAACTGGGCGCGCAGGGCGAAGAACTTCTCGAAGTCGACGCGCACTTCAGGAAGCCAGGCCGCCTGGCCGCTCCCCGCCTGCACCGGCGTGCGATACAGGTAGAAGTTGTCCGCGTCGCGCCCGAGCCGGACGAAGAAGTTCATCTCCCCGTCCTGCCCCCAGCCGTTGCCGCGCCCGCGCGCCCAGACCCGCAGTTCGCGGTACTGCATGAAGTTCCGGCTGCCTTCCGCGAAGCGCATGTACGTCTCGGCGCGCTGGTACGGCGCAAGCTGCTGCGCGGTGATGCGCATCGAGCGCTCGTTGATCTGCACGCGCTGGTTCTCGAGCCCCGTGATGATCTGGTCGGGGGCATCGTTCACGCCCGGCGGCGATTCGTAGATGAGCCCGCTTGTCGAGTCGCGGTCCATCGTGCCGATGGTCGACGCCTGCACCGCGCCCGGCCCGGTGCGGTCGCCGGCGATGCCGGTGAGGGCGCGATCGGCGCGCTTCAGCCACGACGCGCCGGTCAGCCGGAATTGCGCAATCGGCAGCTGCGTGAAGGCGTCATCGCGCGCGCCGACACCGCTGACCATCGTCAGGCGCAGCGCGCGCACCCGGCGAATGGCGGGCCCGCCCGCGATCGTGTCGAACGGCGCATTGAACGGGAGCCGGAAGAAGACCCAGCAGAGCGTGCTGTGCTCCACGCCGCCGCCCGACGTGTCCACCTGCGTCACCTCGCACTTGCCGACGCGGGTGTAGGCCCTGGGGTCGGACATGTCGACGACGTATCGCAGCAAGCGCTCGCTCTCGCGCTGTGACGAGACGAAGTTGAGCGTGTTGTCGAGGTCGATGTCGTTCTCGTCGAGGCGCCCGTTGCGCACGGTGCAGTTGGTCTTCGCGTCGCCCAGCCGGTTGAGCTTGACGTCACCCTTCTGGCAGATGGGATAGTCGCGCAGCACGCCCGAGGAATCGGGCGACGTGAACTGCAGTGTCGGCACCACGTCGCCGGGAAGCCCCTTGTCGTCTCGCTCCTGGTTGAACGAGCGCGAGAACGCGTCGCGCTCGGAGTGCAGCGAGTCGAGGCCGACGACGGCGCGCCCGGTGTAGCTCGAATCGACGGCCGAGCCGCTGCGCGACACCACCAGCCGCGTGGGCGCGACGGCCACGGTGTTCTCGGACACGTCGCCGAAATCGAGCACAAGGGTGGGATTGCGCGTGCGGTGCGCCGCGGTGGTGTCGATGAGCGTCCAGAACTGGATGTTCTCCACGCGCGACAGGTCAGTGCCCGACGCATTCAGGACGGTGCGAATGGACCGCCAGCGGCGTCCGAGCGGCGCATTGCTGATCTGCCACTGATAGCGCTTGCTCGCGTCGTTGTACGCACCGCCGACGCTCAGGGGATAGAGGGTCAGCCAGAGCATCTGCTCCGGCTGCTGCAGCCCGCTGCCGATGATGTTGACGAGCGGATCGATCTGCTGGAGCGTGAACGTGACCGTCTGTCCCGCGGCGCTGAGTCCGTTGTTCTGCCAGGCGATGGTCGCGGCGCGCGCGAGGTCGAGACTGGCCGCCCCGCCCACCCTGGACGGCAGGGCGCGTCCGAGGGCCGGCTGGCTGCTCGTCAGCCAGGCCGGATCGGAGAGACTCACCAGCGTGCTCCCTTCACCCTCGAAGCTCTCGAGGTACGCCTGCCCGGCGCTGTTTGCCTGCGGCCGGCTCGTCGCCACCTCCGCATCCAGATGGACGCGCGACGGCGTCGTGGTCTGCACGAAGGGCAGGCGCTGCAGCGCGCGAGTGAGCGGCGCCGCGTTGAAGTCGAAGGTGCCGCTCACTCCCGCCAGGAACGACGACTGCGGCTCGTAGCCAAGCGGCGGGCGCGTGAAGGTGGTGCGCTGGTTCTGCGCGATCGCCATCACGTTGATCTCGCCCACGTCGAGCGGGAACTGCGACGCAAACCCGATAATGCTCTTGGGCGCCGCCGCGAAGAGCGGGTTCTCCTCGAACCGCGCCGAGACCTGCTTGGCGCTGGGGAAGAGCGTGTCGGGGCGCAGGAACGTGACCCGGCCGAGATCGTAGTCCACCTTGTAGTCCACGTCGCGCTGGAGCAGCCGCCCCTCGAGCGTCAGGCGCTCGGAGTTCGGGCGCACCTGCGTGGCGCCCAGCATCAGCGAGCCCGCATCGCCGCCCCCTTCGGCGTCGTACCGCAGGCGAATGCGGTAGGTGGACTGCGGATGCTGCGTGGAGTACAGGTATTCGCCCGGCGTGGTGTAGATCGCCTCGCTCGTCGGGTTGCCGGCCGGTTGCGCGAGGCCGCTGCGCGAGAAGGGGCGCAGCGAGGGAAAGACGAGGAAGTAGTCGCGCAGGATCTTCGTGCCGGCGGCGCCGCCGATCGTGACGTTCGGGTCGCCGGGACGCGGGAAGAGCCGGTTGTCGATGTCGAACGTCGCGCTGTTCCGCGACTGCGCGAGGCCGAAGAGCTGCAGCCACGTCTCGCTCGTGCCGGCGACCGGCTTCTCCTGATCGCCGGACGCGCCCGTGACAATGCGGGCCGTGACCGTCTGTCGCCGCACGTCCTCGCCGCCCACGCGGTAGACCGAGCGGATCTCGCGATCAAAGGCCGCGTCGGTGGGACGCACCTGCGGGTCCCACAGCAGATGGGCGTACTGGTCGCGGTCGGTGTACTCGAAGTCCGGCGTGCCGCCGGTGCTCGCGATGGTCGTGTCGCGGCCGTTGATGCGCACGGTGTACGCGACGACGAGCCGTTCATTGTTGAGGTTGAGCGGCCGGACCAGCGACACCCAGAGCTGCGACGGATCGGTGTAGTAGTCGACGTTCTCGCGCAGCAGCTCGTAGATCTGCCCGCGCCGCGACGCCGGATCGCCGATGAGCTTGAACTGCGGCCCGTTGGGATTCGGCGGCTGTCCGCCGATGAGGAGGCGGTACAGATAGATGCGCGAGGGCCGCAGCGAATCGGGGAGCAAAGCGGCCAGCCGCTGCATTTGCGTGGCGTTGAGCAGGTCGATGTTGGGGAAGTCCGCGAAGCGGTGCGGATCGACCGTGAAGAAGAAGCGCCGCGGCTCGACCTGATAGTCCTCGATCTCGCGGTCCACCGACTGCACCGTGCGGTCGCCGACCGTGAAGACACGGTCCTTCGTGACGTTGCCCTTCTGCTGGGCGACGATCGTGCGGAAGCGCATCGGCCCCACCTGCCCGATGGCCTGCAGGCCGTAGTTGCCGCTCGGGATGCCGCCCGTGATGAAGCGGCTCGCCGGCGGCTGGAAGGTGACGTTGCCGACCTCGAGCTTCTGGATCAGCTCGTCACTCTTCCCCTGGTAGTAGACCTGGATGTTGTTGGAGGCGTCGAACTCACGCTTGCTGTCGTAGTCCACGTCGAGGTGCACGCGGTCGGCCACGACGCCGCCGGTGCGGACATCGAACTGGAAGTCGAAGAGCGGCTGGAACGTCCCCTTGCACTGCGACGCGAGACTGAAGAACTGGCTGCTGATGCAGCGCTCGTTCCTGGTGCGGTTGATCTTGCTTTCGAGGCGACCGTTGAGGACCAGGCCGAGATCGGCGTACTGCCCGAAGAGGTCGGCGGCCTGCTGGCGCAGGGTTGTATCTGCCTTCTGCGCGAGCGTGGGTTGCACGGCCGCCCCCGCACCCTCTCCCCTCCCCTGCAACGACAAGCGTACGGCGCTTCGCCACTGCTCCTCGAGCGAACGCTGGGCACGCGCCCGCGCCGCCGCCGCGGCCTGGCGCGCGATCTCCGCCGCGGACATCCGGTTGCGCGCGAGACTGCCACCGGGGGCAAGCGCGGGGGGCGTGACGAAGGTCAGCCGGAACGGCGTCAGCACCGATGGCTCGCCGCGCGTCGCGGGCGTCCCCTGGGACTGGGCCGCCAGCGGGATGGCGATCAAGCAGGCGGCGAGGAAGGGGGAGACGCGCACTTAGCGGGGTGAGCGGGGTATGAGGGCGGCAGATGGCAGATGGCAGATGGCAGATGGCAGATGGCGGACAGCCGAGGGTTCCGACCCTACGAACTCGAGGTGGCGTCCTTCAGCCGTTCGGCACGTGTGCGGTGGACATCATCTGCCGTCGGCCATCTGCCTTCTGCCGTCTGCACGCCCGGCTTCCAAATCGTCCCATCACATCCATAGACCTTGCACTTGAGCGGTCGGCTGGTGGAATATACGGTCGGTCCGACACCCTACAACCCTTGGTGTGACGGGCAGTTCCGCCCTTTCTGCGCCCCGGGGCCGACCCCTTGAAGATCACGTCCAAGTACATCCTGAGGGAGCATGTCGGCCCGCTCGTGTTCGCGCTCTCCGCGCTCACGTCGCTGCTGCTGCTGAATTACGTCGCCAAGAAGTTCGGCGACCTGGTCGGCAAGGGACTGCCCGTCAAGGCCATCGTCCAGTTCTTCGCGCTGTCGGTGCCATTCACCGTCGCGATGACGCTCCCCATGGCGATCCTCGTCGCCACCCTGCACGCGTTCAGCCGGCTGGCCTCGGAGAACGAGATCACGGCGTACAAGGCCAGCGGCGTCTCGATGCATCGCCTCGTCGCCCCCGTGCTGGTGGCGGCGCTCGGCTTCACGGCGTTCATGGTCTGGTTCAATGACCAGGTGCTGCCGCGCACCAATCATCAGCTGGCCACGCTGACGAGCGACATCTCGCGGAAGAAGCCGACGGTCGCCTTCAAGGAACAGATCATCAACGAGGTGTCGCCAAGCCGCACCTACCTGCGCGCCGTGCACATCGACCGCGCCACCAGCCTGATGCGCGACGTCACCATCTACGATCTCTCCCCGCCGCAGAAACGCCGCATCATTCACGCCGACAGCGGACTGCTGGAGATGTCGCCGGATCAGGTGGACCTCCTGCTGACGCTCTACAGCGGGTCGATGACCGAGGTGTCCCTGCAGGAGTCGGCGCGGCTCCAGCGCAACTTCTTCACGACCGACTTCATCAAGGTCCGCGGCGTCGGCAACCAGTTCGAGAACGAATCGCCCGACAGCGCCTACAAGAGCGACCGCGAGATGACCATCTGCGAGCTGCAGTCGCGGGTGACGCAGGCGGCACGGACGCGCGACAGCGTCTGGAAGATCCTCTACCGCTACAACAAGAAGGAGGCGCTGGCGATCCAGCCGGACGTGGTCCGTCCCGGACTTGGCACCGCCTACTGCCGGATGCTCAGCGTGCTCGGCATCAAGACGGCCGCCGCCGCGACGCCCGCCCAGGACACGGCCAGGAAACCGGCTGCCGTGACCGCAGTCCCGCAGGATACCGCGAAGAACGCAGGCGCACCGGCGGCGGCAGCAGCGGCGGCGGCAGCGGCGGCGGCAGCACCGGCGCCGGCCCTGCCTGCCCCGGGCACGGCTGCGCAGGTGCCGCAGCCTCACGCGGCCGGCGTCCCCCCGATGTACGGCACGGTGGTGGGGCCTCCTGCCGACAGCCTGCCACCGTCTGCCGCGACCGCCATCACCGAAGGGTTGAAGATCGAGTTCGGCAACTCCGCAAACATCGTGGACGGCCATTCGGTGGAGATCGAGAAGAAGTTCGCGATCGCCGTGGCCTGCTTCATCTTCGTGCTGCTGGGCGCGCCCATCGCGCTGCGATTCCCGCGCGGCGGCGTGGGGATGACGATCGGCGTCTCGCTGGCCGTGTTCGGCCTGTACTACGTCGGGCTCATCGTCGGCGAAACGATGGCTGACCGTGACTACATGACGCCGTTCTGGGGAATGTGGGCGGCAAACATGATCCTGGGCACGATTGGCCTCGTCCTTACGGTGCGGCTCGGCCACGAGGGGACGACCAACCGGGGCAGCGAGACCACCGAACTGCTGGACCGCGTGCGCCGCCGGGTGGTGCGCGCCTTCCGGCGGAGACGCTGATGCGGATCATCAAGCCGCTCGACCGCTACGTCCTGGCGGAGTGGGTGAAGATCTTCGCCGGCACGGCGCTGGGCTTCCCGCTGCTCGTGATCATCATCGACCTCACCGAGAAGCTGGACAAGTATCTCAACCGCAACCTGACGCCGAAGGACATCGGGCTCGCGTACCTCTACGGCGTGCCCGACACGATGTTCCTCGTGATGCCGGCCGCGGTGCTCTTCGCGACGGTCTTCTCGGTGGGCAGCTTCACGCGGCACTCGGAAATCACGGCCGCCAAGGCGAGCGGGATCAGCTTCTACCGGTTCATCCTGCCGATGGCCTTCGGCGCGCTGCTGGCCACGGCGCTGGGACTCGGCATTGGCGCCGTGTCGCCGTACACGAACGCGCGGCGCGTCGAGCTGCTCAAGGAACGGCAGTTCAGCAACCGGTCCACCCGCTTCAACTTCACGTACGCCGCGGAGGGCGGGCGGGTCTACACGATTGCCGGGGCCGATGTGGAACAGCGCGCGCTGGACCAGGTGGTCATCGAGCGAAAGGGCAAGGACGCCGCCTACCCGACGTATTTCGTCAGCGCGCGCTCGGGCAAGTACGACGCGCGGCGGAAGCGCTGGACGCTGCAGTCGGGAACGATGCACATCCTCCCGACCGATGCGATGAACATCAGCATCACCTTCGACTCGCTGCGCGATCGGCGGATGACCGAGGACCCGCGAACGCTGATGGCAAGTTCGAAGGTGCCGGACGAGATGACCTTCGCCGAACTCGGGAGCTTCATCCGCAACCTGGAGCGCTCGGGAAGCGACGTGGGCGCGCTGAAGGTGGGGCGCATGCTGAAGATCGCGATCCCCGTGACGTGCGTCATCATCATGCTCTTCGGCGCGCCGCTGGCGACGAGCACGCAGCGCGGCGGCACCGCCTTCGGTGTCGGCATCAGCCTCGGCACGACGGTGATCTTCCTCATGCTCGTGCAGCTCACGCAGGCGATCGGCTCGAAGGGGCTGGTGCCGCCGAACCTGGCAGCGTGGCTGCCGGGGATGGTTTTTGGCACCGTTGGGATCATTCTGCTTTCCAGGGTCAGGACCTAGAAGCAGAGAAACAACAGAGAAACAACAGAGAAACAACAGAGAGACAACAGAGAGACAACAGAGGTACCGCATTGGCGATTGAACGGTGTTGATGGCAGGCAACTGATGACGCACGGGGGCCCAATCAGGGCTACCGTGCGTTCATGCATCAGTACGAGCAGCTCACGGTCTGGAAGCGATCCATGGCGCTGGCGGCCTTGCTGCAGGCTGAGGCGCGTACGGTCTCGGCGTACCTTGACCGCACCGCATGGAGCCAGATTCTCCGCGCCGCAACGAGCGTGCCGGCGAACATCGCGGAGGGTGCCATGCGGTCGAGCCCACGCGACTTTGCGAACTTCCTCTCCATCGCCATCGGCTCAGCCGCGGAGCTTCACGCCTTGCTGCTCATCGCGGCCGAGAGCGGACTCGTTCCTCCCGACCGCGCCAAGCACACCGCCGCCGAGGCCAGGGAACTGCGCCAGATGCTAGTCAGCCTGCGCGGCCGCATCCTCGGCCAGCAAAGGCAACGCTCACCCCGGTAGAAAAGCAGAACCCGGGAGCCTCTCGGCCCCCGGGTCCTGTTGTTTCTCTGTTGTCTCTCTGTTGTTTCTCTGTTGTCTCTCTTAGAACGCGTAGCGCACGGACAGCTGCATGCGGTAGTTCGACGAAATGTTCTGATCGTTGAAGATCGTGTACGTCGGGTTGAACGTGAACTTCGGCCGCGCCGCGACACCCGCCGCGCCGACCATCGACCCGGTTTCCTTGGTCGAGTAGTTGAGCGGGCCGGTCAGCGCCGAGTTGGCGCCCGCCGAGCGCACCTTGCCCCAGTTCCGATTGAGGAAGTTCGCCAGGTTGAAGATGTCGAGGCTTACGGTCACGTTGTTGAGCGCCGGCGCGTGGAGCCCGTTCGACAGGCCCAGCTTGCCCAGGCTCTGGCGCACGGTGAGGTTGACGAAGTTGCGGAACGGCTCCTCGCAGCTGTGGCGCTCCATGATCTTGCCGCGCTGCGACGCGAGGCACTTGTTGCCGCTGATGAACTTCTCGAACGCCGCCGCCTGCACTTCCGGCGTATTGGCGCCGCTCTGCACGAAGATGATCTCGTTCGGATCGGTCACGTTCTTCGGGATGTACAGCAGGTCGTTGCCGATGCCGTCGCCGTTCACGTCACCGGAGCTCGAACCGCCGATGAGGTAGTGGAACGGCATGCCCGACTCGCCGATGTAGATGAGCGAGAGGTCCGTGCCGCTCTTCTGGAACGCGTACGACCCGTTCGCGACGACGCGGTGCGGCTGCTCGAACATCGACTTCGTCAGGCGGGTCGACTCCTGCGGCTCGTAGCCCGCGGAGCGTCCGAAGCGATACTGCGAGAACGCGGTGGACGACCCGAGGCTCTGGATGTCGTACGCCTTGGAGAACGTGTAGAACACCGAGCCTTCCCAGTTGTCGCGCCAGCGGCGCTGCAGGCCGGCGGTCAGCTGGTAGCTGTAGTCCCTGTTCTGGTTCGTGACATCGAGCACCGTGTTGCGGCCCGTGAACTTGAGGTTCGGGGTCAGCGGCGCCGTGCCATACATCAGGCGACCGTGCGGATCGGTGCCGAGCGGGGCGCCGAGCGCGATGTTCTGGTAGAACAGCGTGTTGATGCCCTTGGTGTACATCGCCTCGAACGTCGCCACGATGCCATCCATCAGCTCGCGATCGTAGCCGAGGTTCGCGCGGAGGTTCTGCGGGAACTTGAGGTCCTTGCTGAGCAGGTCGACTTCGGCCGTGGCCGAGAGCGCCGCCGTGCTGCCCGTCGCGCAGGCCTGCGGCGGGCTCGCGACGTTGGCCGCGCTGAGCGTCGGCGCAGCGGTCGTGTTGCACGTGAGCAGCGCCACGCCCGACAGGCCCGAGTTCTGGAAGGAATTCGAGAGCCAGACGTAGGCCGGACGGCCGGCGAAGACGCCGATGCCGCCGCGCACCTGGTTCTTCTGGTCACCCGTCGCGTCCCAGTTGAAGCCGACGCGCGGCGAGACCGTCAGGTTGCCGGTCGGAATGTCGGCGGTGTTGCGGCCGAACTGCGTCACGATGGTCGGGTTCGTCGGCGGCTTGTCGGCGAACGACGGCATGTCCACGCGGACGCCGGCCGTGACGGCCAGGCGCGGCGTCACGTTGAACTCGTCCTGCACGTACGCGCCCAGCAGGCTCGCGTTGAAGCGCACCGCGCCGTCCGTGCCCGTGGGAAGCGGCACGCCGACGATGTACTGGTTGGTCTTGCCGATCGAGAAGTCGTCGAGCGAGTTGAAGTTCCACACGCCGAAGATCGACTGCGCGAACAGGTTGCGGACCTTGTACGTCGAGTAGGTCGCGCCGACGGTGAAGCGATGCGATCCGACCGGGATCTGCAGGTTGTCGGTCAGTTCGAGAATGTCCTGGTCCAGCTCGTTGCCGTGGCTGAAGCGCTCGGCGCCGGCGACGATGTCGAAGCCCGTCGTCGACCGGGCCTGGAACTGCGGCACGCCGCCAACTTCCGGCCTGCGGCGGTCACGGATGCGCGTCAGGCCGGCGAAGATTTCGTTGTACCAGCCGTTCGAGAAGGCCGAGCGCAGCTGCGCCACCGTGGCGCCCTTGTCGCTCTTGAACGCGTAGGCGTTGTTCAGCAGTGCGAACGTCGTGCCGGTGAACGAGCGGCTGAAGACGTCGTCCTGCGCCTTGCCATAGTTGTGGCGCAGCACGAGCGACGAGTTGAACGGCAGCTTCTGGATGTCGAAGCGGACGAAGACGTTGGTCAGCGGATTCTCGTTCATGCGCGGGCCGCCGCTCGAGGTCGGCAGGCCCCACTGCGTCGCGATCGCGTTGAAGCGGTCGAGGTCGGCGACGCTCGGCAGGTTCGTGGCGCCGGCGAGACCGATGTACGGACCCGCGGCCGGCGCCTTCTGGTGCTGGAACTCCGGGTTCACGAAGAAGTGCACCCGGTCCTTGACGATCGGGCCGCCCAGCGAGAAGCCGGTCTGCGTCTGGCGGAAGTCCGACAGGTACGGCTGGGAACGGGTGATTTCCTGGTCGCGGAAGTACCAGTACGCCGAGCCCTTGAAGTCGTTCGTGCCGCTCTTGGTCACCGCGTTGATGAGCGCGCCGGCGAAGTTGCCGTACCGAACGTCGTACGGGGAGAGCAACACCTGATACTGCTTCACCGACTCGAGGCCGATCGACTTGCCGCGCGCCTGGCCGCCGGGCTGGCCGGTGGAGCCAAGGCCGAACATGTCGGATTCCGTCGAGCCGTCAATCTGGATGCTGTTGTACCGGTTGTTCGCGCCGCCGCCCGAGAGACCCGGGCCGGAATTCGAGATCTGCGGCGTGAGCGCCACGAAGTCCGTGAAGTTGCGGCCGAGCGACGGGAGACGGATCAGCGCGGAGTCCGAGACGGTGGACCCTGTGCCCGTCTTCGACGGCGCGATGATCGGATCGATCTCCGTGCTCACGGTCACCGCGGCCAGGGTCGTCGCGGCCTGCGAGATCTGCACGTCCACACGCGCCACCTGACCGATGGAGACGTTCACGTTCTCACGCGTCACCGGGGTGTACCCGATGCGGCGCACGGTCACGGCATACCCGGAGCCGATTTCGAGGCCGGGAACGCGATAGCGGCCATCGGCATTGGTCGTCGCGCCACGGCTCGCGCCGGTGGAAACCTGGCGCACCTGCACTTGGGCGCCCTCTACGGGAGCACCGGCCGCATCGGTCACGCGTCCGGCGACGGCGCCGGTCGTGACCTGGGCAAACGATGCCGAAGCCGACAAAAACAGCAGCGCGGCTGCGGCACCTAGGCAGGCCCTCAGACGAGAAAGGTTCATAAGCTGAAGGGGTCCTTGAAATTGAGGTGAACATGCGCTCCAAACCCCCGCTGGGGGTCTGTTTTGGCATCCGATAAAGATGGCGCTCGCGTGCACGGCGGTCAACGCGCCGAAATGTCACTTTGTGGTCACGTGACGCAGCAGCAAAAGCACGGGTATTTGTCGCCGCGGTTCGCGCGCGGTGACCGCGCCATTTATCGGCCGCGCCGCCCCACGGTCAGGTAGTAGACCGGGACCCCCGCCAGGAGCACGCCGAAGACCGACGCGGTCATCCAGCGACTCTCGGGATTGATGAATCCGTTGGCCAGCAGGTAGATGACCGAGACGACAAACAGGAGCGGCACCACCGGGTAGCCCGGGACCCGGAAGGACGGCGCGTAGCCGGGCTGCTTGCGAAGCCGGAAGATGGCGGCCACGGCGAGCGCATAGAACGGCAGGAAGGCGGTCACGAACGCGTCGGCCAGCTGCTCGAAGGAACGCAGCAGCACGAAGACCGCCCCGAGCCCCGCCGTGAGGGTGATGGCCACCCACGGCGTCGCAAAACGCGGGTGCACGCGCGCGACGGCCGGGAAGAAGAGCTTGTCATCGGCCATCGCGAAGAAGATGCGCGGCGTGGTGAAGAGCGAGGCGTTGAGCGTGCCGAAGGTGGAGAGCATCACCGTCACCGCCACGAAGACGACACCGGCCGGCCCGATCACCCGCTGCGCCACGTCGGCCGCCACGAGCTTGGAGTGCCGGATCTCCTCGATGGGCATCACCGCGAGATAGGCGACATTGGCCAGCAGATAGATGGCGATGACCAGCAGCGTACCGCCGATGAGCGCGCGCGGCAGCGTGCGCTGCGGATCCTTCACCTCGCCCGCGGCGTAGCTGAGGTCGGCCCATCCGTCGAACGCCCAGAGGGTCGAGACGAGCGCCAGGCCGAAGGCCGTGGTCGTCACGCTCCCGGCGGGCACCGCCGGCGTGAAGTGCCCGCCCGTCTGCGGGAGGCCGAGCGCGAGCGCGATGAAGACGATGAACATCAGGCCACCGTACTTCGCCACGACGGTGAGATTCGTCACCGCCGCGCCGAGTCGCACGCCGAGCACATTGAACGTCCCCGTGACGATGATCGCCAGCGCCGCCCCCAGCCGCACCTGTGTCGCGTGCTCCGGTGCCATCGGGTCGATCCCGACGACCCGATGGAAGTACTCGGAGAACGTGATGGCGATCGCCCCGAGCGACGCGGCGCGGATCATCACCAGCTGGCCCCATCCCAGCAGAAACGCCGCCAGCCGGCCCCAGCCGTCCCGCACGAAGACATAGATGCCGCCGGTCTGCGGGAGCGCGCTCGCGACCTCGGCGAGCGTCAGCGCGCCGCACAGGGCGAAGATGCCGCCCATCACCCAGACCGAGAGCATCGGCACCGGACCGGGGAGCTTGTCGGCGATGCCGGCCGGCGACCGGAAGATGCCGGAACCGATGGTGGACCCGATGACGACCGCGATCGCGGTCCAGAGTCCCAGGCGACGCTGGAGCGTCGGGGCGGCGGGGAGCGTGGGTTCTGGCATCGCGCTAGTGTAGCGACGGCGGCCCGTGAACGCGAGAGGGCGCGGCGGGCCGGCCAACGACGTGCGACGGAACCAGGGGAACGCCACCGTTGAATTGCCCGTCCGTGGGGGCGATTCTTCACCGTGGCGTCGGCGCCGTCCTCGCAGGCGGCGTGCCGCGCCTTGCCCTGTCCCTTCCCCGTGCACCCCGGATCGATGCCCCTGCTGCTCCACGCGCTCTTCTGGCTGGCTATCGCGCTCGTTGTCGTCAGTCAGGTAATGGTCCTCCGCTCGACGGTCCGCGCCATGCGCGCTGCCGCCTCGGCGCAGGCGCGGCGCGGCGTCGAGTGGGCGTACGCCGTGGTGCCGGCCATCGCCCTGATGGTGGCGCTCGCCGCCACCTGGGACGCCGCGCGCCAGCACACGACGCGTCTCGATATGGAAGCGAAGGCGAACCAGACGGTGGCCCCGTGACTGCTCCGGCCGCCGTGGTGCGCGAGCCGTCGCTTGCGCGCGACCTGATTGCGCTGACCAAGCCGCGCATCATCTCGCTGCTGCTCCTCACGACGCTGGCGCCCATGTACGTCGCCGGCACGCCCTCGTGGCGCGTGATCCTGTGGACCGGCATCGGCGGCTACCTGATGGCCGGGGGCGCGAACGCGGTCAACATGTACCTGGACCGGGACATCGACCACGTGATGGCGCGCACCAGGCTGCGGCCGATTCCGAGCGGCCGGCTGTCGGCGCGCGCGGTCCTCGCCTTCGGCATCGCCATCGCAACCGCGGCCACCTGGCTCCTCGGGCATTACGTCAACGTGCTCACCGCGGCGCTCGCGCTGTCGGGATTCTACTTCTACGTCTTCGTGTACACGCGCTGGCTCAAGCGCACGACGCCGCAGAACATCGTGCTGGGCGGAGCCGCGGGCGCGTTTCCGCCGCTCGTCGGGTGGGCCGCGGTGACGGGGCGCGTGGACCTCGCGTCCATCTACCTCTTCCTGATCGTCTTCTACTGGACGCCGCCGCATTTCTGGGCGCTCGCCCTGCTCAAGCAGCGCGACTACGGCAAGGCCGGCGTGCCCATGGCGCCCAACATCTGGGGCGAGCGCGAGACCATTGACCAGATGCTCTGGTACACCGTGCTGCTGATCGGCCTCAGCGTGCTCCCGGTGACGTTCGGCGTGTTCGGCCTGTTCTACCTGGCGTCAGCGCTCGTGCTGGGCGGCATCCTGCTGCGCGGCGTCTGGCGCATCCGCGCGCTCGACGCGGCCGGGGAGAGCTGGATACCCGTGGCGTGGAAGGTCTACAAGTACTCGCTGCTGTATCTCGCGCTGCTGTTCGTGGCGATGGCGGTGGACCGGCACGTCTGAGGCGATTGAGGATCCGGAATCCGGAATGGGATTTAGGATCCCGACCACGGATGGCGACTCGCGATCATGCTGCGCAATCGCCAGTCGCAATCCCGCATCGAGATCCTGAGTCCAATTCCGGATTCCATATCCTCAATCGTTTCTCCTCGCGAGCATCCACACCACCGCGCCCACCGCCAGCAGTCCCGTCCCGAACAGCGACATCTTCAACTCGCTGACGTAGGCGCTGACGATGCCGACCACGCCGGCGGCCACGAAGAACGCCGGCAGCCAGGGATAGCCCAGGGCGCGATAGGGGCGCACGGCGTCGGGACGCAGCGCCCGCAGCCGGAAGACCGACGCGGCGCCGAGCGCGAAGAAGATCCAGTCGGCGAAGACGACGCCGCCCAGCAGCGTGCCGATGCTGCCGCGGGTGGCGAGCAGCAACGCCGTCGACCATCCGCCCAGCATCACGAGCGCCACCCAGGGTGAACCGAAGCGCGCGTGCACGCGGCCGGCCGCATTGAGCGCGGGCACATCGCTGCCGAGGGCAAAGACGACGCGCGCATTCGTGAGCAGCGCGACGTTGACGAAGCCGAGAATGGACAGCATCGCCGCAACCGTGATGGCAGTCGCCGCCGCGGCCCCGCCGATGCGCGCCGCCGTATCGGCCGCCGGCGCGACACTCGCCGCCAGGCCGTCGCGGCCGAGGGCGCCGAGGTAGGCGCCGGTGACGCCCAGGTAGACGGCGATCACGATGCCAATGCCGATGGCCAGCGCGCGGGGGATATTGCGCGCCGGGTCTCGGATCTCGCCGGCGATCATGTTCATCTGCTGCCAGCCGCCGATGGTGAAGAGGACGGCGACGAACGCGGAGGCGAAGCCGCGGGGGAGCGACGGGGCCGGCGGAGCTACACTGGCCGCGGCCGGCGCCGCGCTGCCACCCAGTCCGAGAACCAGCACGAGGCCACCGACGACGAGGCCGGCGAGCGCCGCGATCTTGGCGATCGTGAGCACGTTCTGCACGGCGACCCCCGGCTTGATCCCCAGGATATTGGTCGCGGTGACCACGATGATGGTGATCGCGGCGACGCCGATGGGCCCGCCCACGGCGTGGAGCGGAATGAAGCGCCCGAGGTATCCGGCAAAGCCCATCGACACCGCGGCGATGGCCCCGCTCGAAATCAGGCCGGCATTCATCCAGGCCGACAGGAAGGCGGGGAGCGGGCCGAACGCTTCGCGAATGTAGACGTATGCGCCGCCGGCCTCGGGGAGCATCGCGCCGAGTTCCGCGTAAGTGAGCGCGCCAGCGAGCGCCACGACGCCGCCGAGCGTCCAGACGAAGATCACCCATCCGGCGGACGGGAGGGCGGCGGCGGTGGCGGCCGGCGTGAAGAAGATACCGGAGCCGATGATACCGCCGACCACGACAAGCGCGGCGGAAAAGAGTCCGAGTTCGCGTTTCAGGGCCATGGGCCGGAAAGCTGGCACATCGGCGGCGTGCGCACCACGCTGGGCTTCTTCACCACGGAGGCACGGAGCACTGAATGAGGACCACGGAGCACAGCCACAACTGGGCGTAACGACATCGCGCCACGCAGATCAATGCGTGGCGCGCGCTGTCACCCGAGAAAGTTGCAGTTCCTCCGTGGCCCTCTGGCAGTTCTCCGTGCCTCCGTGGTGCAAAAAGCCGGAGCGCTACGCCCCGCTAGACGATGAACAGCTCCACCTGCGGTTCCCTGGGGGTCACCACGAGGGCCTTGCCGTCCACGTACGCGTTCACTTCCGTGCGCATGCCGATGTCGCCCGCGATGTAGATCCCGGGCTCGATGGAGAATCCGCTGCCGCTGAGGAGCACGCGCTCCTCGCGCGTCTCGAGGTTGTCGAGATGCGCGCCAGAGCCGTGCAGGCCGCTGGCATCGATGCTGTGCCCGGTGCGATGCGTGAAGTACTGGCCGTATCCCCGCGCGACGATGACGGCGCGCGCCGCATCGTCGGCCTCGCCGCCGCGAACCGGCTGGCCGGTGGCGAGCTTCTCCCGCAGCAGCGTGATGGCCGCATCGCGCGCATCGCGGACGGCATTCCAGACCTCCACCGCCTTCGCGCTCGGCTCGCCGATGCTCGCCATATAGGTCTGGTCGGCCCACATCCCATCGGGCGCCTTGGCCCACAGGTCGATGAGCACGATGTCACCGACCTTCAGGTAGCGCGGCGCATCGGGCGACGGATCGTAGTGCGGATTGGCGGCGTTTTCGGTGGCCGACACATTCGGGCCGTGGTCGGTCCAGAGGCCCAGGCGGTCAAACTCGCTGCGGATCCATTCCGTCAGCACGTACTCGCTGATCGGCGTGCCGGCTCGCGCCGCCGCACCCGCCTTCCGGAAGGCCTCGTACGCGATCTCCTTCAGCTGCTCGGCGGCGATGCCATGCGTCCGGCGCTCGTCGTCGTTCCAGACCGCGAGGCAGCGCGTCACCAGGTCGCCGGAGCACTCCACGGTCGCGCCGGCGGCGCGCACCATCTCCAGCACGCCGGCCGGCACGTAATCGACGTACGGCACCGCGTCGCCCGGCGAGTACTCCATCACGATGCGCTTGCCCTTCACGCAGCGCGCAACCTCGGCCTCGAGCACGGGCCAGGCGCTGTACTGCCGATTCTCCCACGCCGCCGGCCAGTCGTGCCACGGGTTCTGCTCGATGACGTGCGTGATGGCGACGGGCGCGCCCTGCGTCGGCACCCAGACAAACCACCGGCGCGACACGAAGCCCTTGATGCCGACGAGCCCGCTGGCAATTGCGTTGATGCCGCGGAAGTCGTAGAGCAGCCAGCCGTCGACGCCTGCGTCGCGCAGGGCGGCCTGGAGTTTGGCGACGAACGCTTGATTGAGCATGGCCTCAGCCCTTGCTGCGGTCGGGGCGCCATTCGGCGCGCCACTCGCAGCTGCCTTCGCTGCGCGATGCGCAGCGGACATGGTCGACGGCGCCCACTCCGCCGACCATCAGTTGGATGAACTCGCGGAGCGCCGATTCGTAGAAGGCGCAGCCGCCGAGCTTGGGCGCAGCATCTCGGGTCACCGATTCGGATACATCGAGGATAATGCTTCCCCCCATGCGCCGGGCCGTGCCGTGCATGTACCGCTTGGCCGCCCGGCGCACGTGTCGCAGCGCGAGCGGGCGCGTCAGCAGCGTGGGGAACGTGCGCATCAGCTTGCGCGTCACCGGCGAAATGGTGCCGTAGACCTGGCGCGCGAAGAAGCGCCCCGCCTCGCGGAAGACGGCCTCCGCGTCGGGACGGCGGCCGATCAGGCGCGCAATGCCAACGGCCTCGTTGTAGTCCGTGCGTTGCTTGCGCCGCACCGCCTCCGCAAATCGCCTGATCTGCGCGAAGACGGTATCGGAGAGTCCCAGGCGCTTGTTGCGCAGCTCATGCACGAATTCCGCTTCGAAATCGTTGTCGGGGAGGTCCACCGTGCGGACCGCCTCGAGCAGGCTGAGCGGAATGAGAGGATCGACAGGTCCGGGCATCGGTGACGCAAGCTAACGCGCCACGACGTGGCGGAACAAGCGACGCGCCACGCGCGTTTTCCGCTTGCGCCTGGTTGCGACGCCGTTGAATATCCGAACGTCCATCCTCCGGACTCTCCTGCCGCCCGTGTTCATCGACTTCCTTCCCCGTCTGCTGATCGGCGGTGCCGTCGCCGGCGTGGCGGCGCGGCACGCGGCACGGCGCGGGCTGCTCACCCCGGGCGGCGAGTATGCCGCGTTCGCCGTGGGACTGGCCGCCGCGCTCGGCGGCGTCGGCTGGCTCCTGTCGCTGGCGGTCTTCTTCTACACTTCCGTGGTCCTCACGCGCTGGCACGCGGACGAGAAGCGTCGCCGGTCACTGGGCATGCTCCCCGAACTCCGCTCGCGTGATGCTTGGCAGGTGCTCGCCAACGGCGGCGTATTCGCGGTCGGGGCGCTGGCGTGGGCATTCACCGGCAACTGGGAGGCGGGACTCCTGGGGTTCGGCGCACTCGCTGCGGCCACGGCCGACACGTGGGCCACGGAAGTCGGGATGGCGCTGCAGGGGACGCCGCGTTCCATCGTCAACGGGGAGCCCGTGGAGCCCGGGACGTCGGGGGGTGTCAGCGCGCAGGGCCTGGCCGCGGCCGTGGCCGGCGCTTTCGTGATCGGCCTCTGCGCCGTGGCGTCGTTCACCGTCCCCTTCGACATTCCGCGACTTGAGGCGGTCTTTCTTGGCGGCCTGATTGGAACCGTCACCGACTCGCTGCTGGGCGCCACCGTGCAATCGCGCCGGTGGTGTGACGCCTGCCAGGCCTGGACCGAGCGACGGGTCCATACCTGTGGCTATCGCAGCCACCACCGTCGGGGCTACCGTTGGATGACCAACGACACGGTCAACCTCGTCTCGGCCGTGGTGGGAGGGATCGTCGCGATGGGCGCATGGATTCCGTGAGCGTCACCGATTTCCGGGCGGCGCTGTCCCGCTTCGCGTCGGGCGTCACCGTGGTGACGGTGCGCGACGCGGACGGCGTCGACCACGGGATGACGGTCAGCGCGTTCACGTCCCTCTCGCTCGACCCGCCGCTCGTGCTGGCCTGCCTCGACCGGGTCGCGACCGTCTTGCCGCACCTGCTCGCCGCCGAGCGCTTTGGTGTAAGCATCCTCGCGGAGGGGCAGGACGTCATCTCGGCACGCTTCGCGGAGCAGGGCGTGGTGCGCTTCGACGGCGTGGCAGTGTCGCGCGCTGCCGGAGGGCCAGTGCTCATCGATGGCGCGGTGGCGCATCTGGTCTGCCGGCGGGTGGCCGAGTTCCCGGGGGGCGACCACGTGATCGTCGTCGGTGCGATCGAGTCGGCCCGGGCCCTTGGAGAAAGGCCGCTGCTCTACGCGATGCGTCAGTACGGGTCGTTCACGCCGGATTCTGGCCGCTGACGTCGCGTGGCGCGGCGGCCGTGCCGGCCGTGCGACGCGCGGGTGGCCCTGGTGGGTGGCCCGGTCGGGTGGCCCCCGGCCGGATGGCCGAGCGACGAGGTACGCCCTAGCTTCGCAGCATCCCCTCGCACCATCGACGCCCTCTTTCCGGTCCTTCCATGCGAGACTCCATCCGTCACTTCCTCTCCGAGTTCATCGGCACCTTCGCGCTGACCTTCGTCGGCAGCGCGGCCATCATGCAGGCGACCCAGGGCGGCGGGAATCTCGTTGCGGTGGCCCTGGCGCACGGGCTCGTGCTCGCCATCTTCGTGTCGGCGTTCATGCACATCGGGGCGCACTTCAACCCCGCGGTGACGCTCGGCATGCTCGTCGTGCGCCGCATCGAGCCGTTCATGGCCGGCCTCTACATCGTGGCGCAGGTGGCGGGGGCCACGGCCGCGGCGTTCCTGCTCAAGTTCGCGTTCCCCGCGGCGCTCTTCGCCGCGACGCGCGGCGGCGGCCAGTCGGTGTCGCTCGACATCACGTCCGGGCAGGCGTTCCTGCTCGAGATGGTCGGCACGATGTTCCTGGTGTGGGCGATCTTCGGCACGGCGGTGGATCACCGCGCGCCGCGCATTGGCGGTCTCGGCGTGGGCTTCGCGCTCGCCGTGGACATCCTGGCGTTCGGCAACCTGACGGGCTCCTCGGTGAATCCCGCCCGTTCGTTCGGTCCGGCCTTCGCGAGCGGGATTTACGAGGCGCAGGGGATCTACTGGCTGGCGCCGATCACGGGGGCGATCATCGCCGCGCTCGTGTACGAGAAGTTCCTGCTCACCGAGGAACCGGAGCCGGTGGACCACGGGGCGATTGGATCGCAGCCGTAAGCACGACTGAGATTCTGGAATCCGGAACGGGATTCGTGAATCCGATTGAGGACGGCGACGTACGATAGCGCGAAGCCCATCGCCGGTCGCCGTCTGCATTCGAGTTCCTGAATCCCCTCCCGGTTTCCTGATCCTCAATCAGCGGTTCGAAACCAGCTCTCCCGTTTCGCCTCGTACCGCACCATCGACTCGTTGATCACCTGCATCGCCTGGTCGCTCTTCCCCCACCCGACGATCTCGCAGCGCTTGCCCTCGAGATCCTTGTAGATGTGGAAGAAGTGCTCGATCTCCAGCAGGTAATGCTGCGGCATGTCGGCAATGTCGAAGTGCTCCTCGTGATGCGGTGAGTTGACCGGCACCGCCAGGATCTTGTCATCGGGCTCGCCGCGGTCGCGCAGGCGGAGGACACCGATGGGTCGCACGTCGATGAGGCAGCCGACGAAAGTCGGTTCGTTGATGCGAACGAGCACGTCGAGCGGGTCGCCGTCCTCGTGGAGCGTGCGCGGGATGAGGCCGTAGTCGCCCGGATAGTGCACGGCGCTGTAGAGCACGCGGTCGAGCTTGAAGAGCCCCGACTCCTTGTCGAGTTCGTACTTGTTGCGGCTGCCGCGCGGGATCTCGATGACCGCGGTCACCGTCTCCGGCGGATGACTGCCGGTGGGGAGGTCGTGCCAGGGGTGGAGCATGGAGAAACCGATTGAGGATTGGGAATCCGGATCCGGATTAAGGATAACGACTCAGGACGGCGACCCGCGATATCGCGAGTCGCCGTCCTGAGTCGGAGTCCATGGTCCCGGTCCGGATTCTCAATCCTCGATCGGTCCCTCGTCAGTACCCCATCGCCGCGCCATCCCGCCGCGGGTCCGCCACGCCAACCAGCTTGCCCTTCACCACGGCGATCGCGTGCACGCCGCCGAACATGATGTCGCCGACGCGCGACAGCGGCATGTAGCCCTTGGCCTTCAGGGCGGCGTAGACCTCGGGGGCGAAGCCGGCCTCGACCTCGACGTTCCGTCCCTGCGCCGGCTGGAGGCGCGGCGCGGCGATCGCCGTCCACGGGTCCTCGCCAAGGGCGAGATGCCGCCACGTCACCTGCGTCGTGGACGTCGGGATGTATTGCGACCCCGCCGCACCGACGACCATCCGCACGTCGTTCCCCTTCAGGATGATGGTGGGGTTGATCGTGGAACTCGCGTACCGGTTGGGGCCGCGCGTCGCATTGTCGAGGTTGGACGCGCCGGAGTTCAGGAAGAAGCCGTTGACGTACACGCCGGAGCCGAAGAGCACCCCGACCGTGAAGGTCATCGAGACCGCATTGCGGTCGCCGTCGACCACGCTGAAGTGCGTCGTGTTCGAGCCTTCCCACGCGGCGTCCTCGTCACCGCCGGCGCGAGGGGCCCGCGGCTCCGCCACCTTGTCGGGACCGAGCTTGCTCGCGCCCCAACCCTCGAGGGTGGCACAGGCGCCGGTGGGCGCCACGGCGTCCTCGGCCCACGGATCGCCCGGCGTCGGCGTCGCGGCTCCGTCGAGCCCGGTCACGGCCGTCACGCGCTTCGCGGCGAAGGCGGGGCTGATCAGCCCGCGCGACGGCACGGCAAAGTACCCCGGATCGCCGCGGAATCGCGTGGCGTCGTTTCCGGCGACGCGGAGCGCGTTGACGATCTGCACCGCGGCCGCGCCCTGCGTGGTGGGCGAGCCAAGCGGCCCGGCGTTGGTGGCGGCGAGGAGATTGAGCGCCGCGAGCGGCACCGCGCCGCCAAGCGGCGGCGGGGCCGACAGCAGCGTGTAGCCCATCCACGTCGTGCAGAGCGGCCGTTCGACGGCCACCGGGTAGTTCCTGAAGTCCGCCGCCGTGGCCGGACTTCCGAAGGACCGCATTCTGGCCGCGGTCCGTTCGGCCATCGGGCCTTCGTAGAATGCGGCGCGCCCGTCGCGCGCGATCGCGTCGAGCGTCTGCGCCAGCTGAGCCTGCACCAGCCGGTCACCCGGGCGGAGCGCCTGCCCACCCGGAAGGAAGAGCGCCGCCGCGGCGCTGTCGGCCGTCAGCTTGGCCCGCGACGCTTCGGCCGTGCGCGCCAGGAGCGGCGAGACGATGAACCCGTCGCGCGCGAGCGCGATGGCCGGCGCCATCACCTGCGCGCGCGGCAACTTGCCCCACTTGGCATGCGCCTCCAGCAATCCGGCCACCGCGCCCGGAATGCCCGCGGCGCGGCCGTTGATCGGCGCGCGCATCGATGCGGTGTCGGTGCGCGACCAGTCGGGGTCGGCCCCGGTGCGCGCGTAGAACTCCAGCGCATCGGCGCGCGCGCTGCCGCGCATCCAGACGATCATCCCGCCCCCCGCGCCAATTCCCGTCTGCGACGGATCGACGACGGCGAGCGCGAAGGCGGTGGCGACGGCGGCATCAACCGCGTTGCCGCCCTCGCGCAGGATACGGGCGCCAGCGGCCGCCGCATCGGCGTGTGACGCCGTGACCATTCCGCGCGCCGACTCGGCGCGCTTGGCGAACATCGGAGGAAGGGAGGACTGCGGCGGCTGCAGCCCGCAGGCAGTGACGAGGGCAGCGCCCAGAACGAGCGCGCGCGAGCGGTTGGCACGAAGGGTCGTCATGACAGGGCGGGAGAAACGAGAACCGGACCCGGCCGCGTTGGCCGGATCCGGTAGAATAACGCCGCCCGGGCGCGATGCGCTGGCGGGCTCACCGCGCGCGGGCGTCGCGGCCGCGCGCCGCGACGCGCGCCGCGATCACTCCTCGAACTCGAACAGTCCCTCGAGCTGCGTCAGGTGCAGGAGATGCCGCACGGTGGGCGGCGTGTGCGTGAGGCAGGTGGCCAGGAAGCTTTCGCGGGCGCGCTTCTGCAGCAGCACCAGCACGCCGAGTCCGCTGGCGTCCACCTCCCGCGTGTCGCGCAGGTCGATGGTCAGCCGCTTCGCTCCGCTCGCGGCGGCCTTCGAGAGCCGCTCGAGCGCATCCCGGCGGAAGTCGAGTCGGTGTTCCGACACGAGGCGCTCGGGCGCATGGAGAACGACGCGATCAGGTTCATTCAGCGGGTACATGGAAACCTCCTCGCTGCCAACGACCAAAGCCATCCGCATTGTTCCTCCGGTACTCCCGCGTGGTCTTCTGCGACCTCGCTCACCTTCGGCAGCTGGACCTTCTCGTAGTTCGAGATTCCTGGCTTTGCGGCCCCGCCTCGCGACGGGTGTGCTCTTGTCGGGTGAAGCAGCGTTCAGTTGTTGCCCTCTTCAACCGCGAGAAACGTGCCAGATCAAACTGGCTTATAACTCATTGTTATATATAAAGTTATAAGTTCGTCACAACGTGACGGGGACGTTTTGCCATGTTTCGCGCGGTGTGCGCGGCAAGGCGCTGGTCAGCGTCATTTTCGGTGATAGTTACGATGCGACGAGGAATCGTCACTTCGTGTCGCGATTCGGGCGCGGCCACTCCGCCACGTTGCTGGTTTCGGAGGACGCGGCTATCCTCTGTCCCATTCGCCCGGCTCCCTGACGTACGCGTAAGGGGAACGCCCGCCCGCCTTCATTATCTCGCCCGACCATGTCCGATCTCGACACCCTGCTGACCGAGAACCGCTCGTTTCCTCCGTCCGAACACTTCCGGCATCACGCCATCGTGAACGACGGCTCGCTGCACGTGGAGGCGGAGCGCGACTACGAGGCGTTCTGGGCGCGGCATGCGCGCGAACTCGAATGGATGGTGCCGTTCACGGAAACGCTCGAGTGGGCGCCGCCGCATGCGAAGTGGTTCCACGGCGGCCGGCTGAACGTCTCCGTGAATTGCATCGACCGCTGGGTGCGCGGCCCGCACCGCAACAAGGCGGCGATCGTCTGGGAGGGCGAGCCGGGCGACGCCCGCGTGCTCACCTACTGGGACCTGTACCGCGAGGTCCAGAAGTTCGCGAACGTGCTCAAGTCACTCGGCGTCGAGCGCGGGGACCGCGTCGGCATCTACCTGCCGCTCATTCCGGAGGCGGCCATCGCCATGCTGGCGTGCGCGCGGATCGGCGCCATCCATAGTGTGGTCTTCGGCGGCTTCTCGCCGGAGTCGCTGCGCGACCGCATGAACGACGCGCAGGCCAAGGTGCTCATCACCTCAGACGGCGGCTACCGTCGCGGCCAGGTGACGGCCCTCAAGCGCAATGCGGACAAGGCGCTCGAGGGAGCGCCCTCCGTGAAGGACGTGATTGTGGTGCAACGCCGGCCTGGCGGCATGGGCGACGAATCGTTCGCCCAGATGAAGGAGGGACGCGACCACTGGTGGCACCGCCTGATGCAGAACGCCAAGGCCGATTGCCCGCCGGAGGCGATGGACGCCGAAGATGTGCTCTTCATCCTCTACACGTCGGGCACGACCGGAAAGCCGAAGGGGATCGTGCACACGACCGGCGGCTACCTGACGGGCGTGGCGGCGACGACGAAGTACGTCTTCGACCTCAAGGAGGACGACGTCTTCTGGTGCACGGCCGACGTGGGCTGGATCACGGGGCACTCGTACCTGGTGTACGGCCCGCTCGCCAACGGCACCACCTGCGTGATGTACGAGGGCGCGCCGGACTGGCCGGAGCGCAACCGGTTCTGGGAGATCTGCGAGAAATACGGCGTCTCGGTGTTCTACACGGCGCCGACCGCCATTCGCGCCTTCATGAAGTGGGGCGAGCAGCACCCGGCGCGGCACGACCTGTCGCGCCTGCGCCTGCTCGGCACCGTGGGCGAGCCCATCAATCCCGAGGCCTGGATCTGGTACCACAAGGTGATTGGCGGGCTGCGCTGTCCCATCGTCGACACGTGGTGGCAGACCGAGACCGGGGCCATCGTCATCTCACCGCTTCCCGGCCTGACGTCGACGAAGCCGGGCAGCGCAACGCAGCCGCTCCCCGGATACTTCGCCACGCTGCTCGACTCGAAGGCCAACGAGATTGGCGTGGGCGGCGGACTGCTGGCGCTGACCCGGCCGTGGCCCTCGATGCTCCGCACCATCTGGGGCGACGACGAGCGCTACGTGCAGACGTATTTCACCAAGTGGCCGGGGCGTCCCGACCTCTATTTCCCGGGCGATGGCGCCAAGCGCGACGAAGAGGGCTACTACGTGATCATGGGGCGCGTCGATGACGTCCTGAACGTCGCCGGCCACCGCATCGGCACCATGGAGGTGGAAAGCGCGCTCGTCGAGCATCCGGCGGTCGCGGAAGCGGCGGTGGTGGGCAAGACGCACGAACTCAAGGGGCAGTCGATTGCCGCGTTCGTCACGCTGCGCGACGGCTTCCACCGGAGCCCCGCCCTGCGCGACGAACTGCGCGAGTTCGTGGCCGAGAAGATCGGCGCCATCGCGCGCCCGGACGACATCCTCTTCAGCGCGGACCTACCGAAGACGCGGTCCGGCAAGATCATGCGCCGGCTCTTGCGCGACATCGCCGAAGGGCGCACGCTGGGAGATACCACGACGCTGGCCGACCCGAGCGTGGTGGCGGCGCTCAAGGATCAATACGAGTCGGAAGAAAGCTGATTGAGGATTGGGATTCCGGATGGCGATTTCGGATTCCGATACCGGATGGCGATTGGCGATTACCGCCGGCGATGAAGCCGGCGGCCCCCGGATGGTGAGGTGACGCATGACGACGGACTTGCGGGAATCGCTGCAGCAGGCGCTCGACGCCGAGTACGTCCTTCAGGACGAGTTGCCGCGCGGCGGGATGTCCCGCGTCTTCCTGGCCGTCGAACGGGCGCTGCACCGGAAAGTGGTGCTGAAGGTTCTCGATCCGGAACTGGCGGCGACCCTGAGCGCGGAGCGGTTCAAGCGGGAGATTGCGCTGGCCGCGCGGCTGCAGCACCCGCACATCGTCCCGCTCCTGCACGCCGGCGCGGTGGACGGCAAGCTGTTCTACTCGATGCCGTTCGTGGAGGGCGAGTCGCTGCGCGAACTGATGGCGCGCGAGCGCCCGATGAGCATCGACCGCATTACGCAGATCCTGGTTGAAGTGGCGGGGGCGCTCGACTTCGCGCACGCGCAGGGCGTGGTGCACCGCGACATCAAGCCCGAGAACGTGATGCTCTTTCACGGGCAGGCGGTCGTGCTCGACTTCGGCATCGCCAAGGCGGTGAGCGACTCGACGCATTCCGGCGGCGGCGCCACCACGGCGCCGCGCCTCACGCTGCAGGGGACGAGCCTTGGCACGCCGACGTACATCGCGCCGGAACAGGCGGCGGGCGACCCCACGCTCGATCACCGCGCCGACATCTACAGCGTGGGGTGCGTGGCGTACGAGATGCTGACGGGCCATCCGCCGTTCCGCGGCAAGACCCCGCAGGCGGTCATGATCGCGCATGCCAAGGAGTCACCCGAACCGATCGCCAAGCGGCGCCCGGACGCGCCGCCGGCATTGACCCGGCTGGTGATGCGGTGCCTCGCCAAGGCGCCGGATGGCCGCCCGCGGCGGGCTTCCGAGATCGTCGCCGCCCTGCGGGGCGATCAGGGCGTCAGCGGCCTTCGCGGACTGCTCGATCGTGCCCCGTGGTGGCTGCCGTGGCTGCTGGCCGCCCTGTCGACCGCCGTGGCCATCGGCGTGGCGACGTCGCGCTGACTGTTACCTTTGACCCCTCTGGATCGTAATTCCATCGTGCTGGAGCATCTCCTTCCCGAATCGCTCTTTCCCCGCAAGCTACCGGCAGCCGCCGAGCGGCGGATGCGGCTCGCCCAGGCGCGCGCGGAAGAGGCGCTCGTGCGGACGCACGTCGAGAACGCGCTGATGTTCGTCGACGCGCTGGCCGAGGAGCTCCCGTTCGACCGCGCGATCGACACGTATATCCGCGAGTTGGCGGTGCCGGAGCCGCTGGCGTCGGTGGTCGTGACGCGCGTGCTGGTGGTGCTGGGCCGCGAACTGCTCCCGGCGCGCCGCGAGGAGCGGGAGGACGAGCAGCGGCCGCGCCTGCGCCTGAGCGAGGCGTCGGGGGCGAAGCGGGGGGAAATCAAGAGGGCCTGAGAACGACAGAGTGACACAGAGTACGACAGAATACGAGAGAGGGGTGCCGCGCTCAGCGCAGCACCCCCCGTTCAATTATCGCCCGCCGTACTCTGTCGTACTCTGTGGTACTCTGTCGTACTCTGTGGTACTCTGTGATACTCTGTCGTACTCTGTGTCACTCTGTCGTTCTCAGTTCCCAGATCGCCACCCCAAACATGATCACGACCAGAATCGCGCTGATGACGCACCACTGACAGACGGCGTGAATGACGGCCAGCTCCAGGTAGGTCAGGTACGCGCTGAAGAGCACGCCCCATCCGGTGAGCACGACCAGCGCGACGGCGGCGCGCCGGTCGGCCGCGAAGCGCTCGAGCGTGCTCGCATAGGCCGTCGCGAACAGCGCCACGTAGTACAGCACCCCCCACATCGCCACGGGCTGGCCGAAGAGCATGGCCCACGGGCTGGTGTTCACCTTGTCGCACCCGCCGATCTTGCACGAGAGCGCGCCGATGAGGCCCAGCTTGAAGAACCAGAGGTACAACGCCACGAAAAGCCCGATCAGGGCCAGCGCGGCGATGATCATGCGACGGTTCACTTGCCGCCCTTCTTGGCCGTGTCCGCCTTGCCGACCTTCACGAGCTCCGCGTCGACGAGCTTCTTGATTTCGTCATATGGCAGGCTCCCGGCGTACTTCTTGCCGCCGATGATGAAGGACGGCGTCTCGTCGATGAGCCGATTCTGGGCCTCGACGCCGCTCGCCTTGATGTTGGGGTAATGCCGCTTGCTGTCGTAGCACTCCTCGAACTTGTCCGCATCGAGGCCGAGATCCGCGGCGTAGCCCTTCATCTTCTTGTCCGGGCTCGACGTGGCCTGCGTGTTCCACAGGTCCTGCGTGTAGAACAGCCGATCGTGCATCTCCCAGAACTTCCCCTGCTCGTTGGCGCAGAAGGCCGCGTTCGACGCCGCCCAGGTGTTCTTGTGCATCGGGAGCGGGAAGACGAAGAAGCGCACCGACACCATCCCCGTGTTCACCAGGCGCGCGCGGATGTCGGGCTCCGTGAGCATGGCGAACTGGGCGCAGGCCGGACACTCGAAGTCCGCGAACTCGATGATCTGCACGGGCGCATCCGGCTTGCCCAACAGGAAGCCCTCGGCTGTGCCGATCGGGAGGTTCGGGTCGACGGCCTCGCCGCCTCCCTTGGGCCGGGTGGCGACCCAGCCAAGCGCACCGGCGCCAATGATTGCGATGGCAACAATGAGGAAGGTGAACTGCTTCTGCGAGGCGCGCGGATTCGTCTTGGCCACGTGACAACCGTCGGTTGAGAGGGTGAGGGAAAGCTACTGGGCGTGGGGGGAGGGGCTCAAGGCGGAGAACCAGCCGGAAGACGGCGGACGGGAGACGGAAGGGCGGACCGACAATGCAGCCCGATCCGAGGACGCATAGCTTTGACGGGCGTTCCCGGACGCTAGGCTCACGTCTCCCGTCTTCAGTCTCCCGTCTTCCGTCTGCCTCACCCCGTGCCTCGCTTCGACCATCTCCGCATTCCTGTCGGGCCAGGGGACCTGCACGCCGAGCGCTACGGGTTCGGCGACCACGCGCTGGTGCTCCTGCACGGCTTCGGCACCTCAACGTTTCTCTGGCGGCGAGTCGCGCCGGCGCTCCCGCTGGGCCGTGTGACGGCCTGGGCCATGGACCTGCTCGGACACGGGGAATCGGATCGCCCCGCCGAGGGTGACTTTGGCGTCGTTGCGCAGGCGCAGTGCGTGGAGCAGGCCATGACCTCGCTACGCATCGGCCGTGCGACGGTGGTGGGCGTGGATATGGGCGCCTCGGTGGCGTTGCGTCTGGCTGCCACGCGTCCGGGCCGCGTGCAGGGAATCGTCCTGATCAGCCCGCCACCGCCTAGCCGGGTTCGCGGCGAGGATCTCGCGGAGCTCGGTCGCGTCTCTGCCGCGCACCTCTTCGAGGCCACCCGGGGGATGCTGGGCGCCGCGGCGTGGCTGGGTCCGCTGCTGACGCGCAGCGTCGCGGCCGCCGAGGCGATGCCCGCCCGGTTGGTGGCGCGCTACGCGGCGCCGTTTGTGGGGGCCGACGGCGTTCGACATCTGCAGGCGCTCGCCAACGCGGTGACGGACAGCGATGCGAGCGATCTGGACCTTTCCCGGATCGCGGCGCGCACGCTCGTGCTGCGCGGCGAGCACGATGCCTGGTGCGGCAGCACCGATGCCTCGCGTCTCGCCACCGCGATTTCAGGGGCGGAGCTGCGCGCGGTTCCCTCGGCCGGTCGGCTCATTCCGGAGGAGGCGCCCGACGCCCTCGCCGCTTTGCTGGCCGACTGGGCACTGCCGCTGCCGGGGCCGCTCTCGCACGACATGGCCACGCGTCGTTCGTAGCCGATTCAACAGTTGAGAGCGGTTATGCGTCATACGCTTGGAATCGCGGCCAGGCCCGGTTACCTTTCAGTGATGCTTCTTTCACCATTTTGCCGGACGAAATGAACAAGGGTCGAAACAGGAATCGCAGGCCAAGCAACGAGCCGTCGCCGAAGGATCAGGCACGGGATGAGTTGTTCCAGCATATCATCAGCTGTGGTGTGGTAGGGTGTGATCCGCAGCACCAGCGGGAGTGGTTCGACGAGACGATGCGGTACCTGGCCGAGCGGTTCTATGAGCTCTCGGCCGTGGACATCGCCGAGCTCCGGACCCTCGGCGAGCGCTTCGCCCAGCCGCCGCGGTCCAATGCGGCAGCCTCGGTGGGCAACGACGCCGTCGCCACCGTGTAGTCGCTCCCAGCGCACCAGAACGGCCAGCGCCCCGCTGCAAGGCAGCGGGGCGCGTTCCTTTGCCGGGTCGGTCGCGGCCTATTGAGCGTGCGCTTGCCTTGTTCTCAGCGTCCGTTCGTGCGCGCCTTCCGGAGCACCACGGCCAGCCGGACGCCCTCGCCCAGCGCCAGTTCGACGGCGGGCGTCCACCGCCGGGCGCGGCGCCCTTCGACGCCCAGGAGGAAGAGCACGCCGGCCTCGGCGCGCAGATCGCCGTCGCGCCGCACCGTCAGGCCGCCGCCCGCGTATGGGCCCCACGCATGCTCCGCGAACGGATCGAGCAGGAATCGCATCGAGAGGTCGGCGCGAACGGCTGCCGCCGTGCCATTGGGGGTATCCGCCACCCCGGCCCCCGCGGCGATTCCGGCGCGGACGTAGTAACCCAGCGTGGTGTTCGCGCCCACCATCGCGAGCGCCGCAGCCCGGCGGGCGATCGCGGCATCGATCCGCACCTCGGGCTGGACGCGGGGGGTGAAAGGATAGGTCTGCGCGTTGAGAGGGGCGGCCGCGGCACAGACGAGCACGAGGATCGCAGCGCGCACGCTATGATTGCGCACGGGCACGCCAGAGCACCACGGTGTAGTCCGCCACCGAGATGAGCGAGACGACGCCGACGATAGCCACGGCCCAGGCGGTCGCGCGGTGGTCGATGACGATGGCCGGAAGCGCGACGAGTTGCAGCACCGTCGCCAGCTTCCCCGAGAAGCGCGCCTTGAAGGTGGCGCGCCGCAGCGAGGCCACCGACTTGGCGACGACGAACGCGACCGCCGTGGCGATGTCGCGCAGCAGGAAGATGAAATACTGCAGGGTGGTCACCTGCCCCTCGAGCAGCAGCGTGCAGATGGCGACGAGGACGAAGATCCGATCGGCAAAGGGATCGATCAGCGCGCCCATCCGGCTGAACTGCTGGCGGCGGCGGGCGAGCCAGCCATCGAAGAAATCGGTCGACCCCGCGGCCGCCAGAATGAGCAGGCGCAGGTCGTGATCGTGGACGGCGGGGAAGAGCGCCGCCAGGAACAGCCGGGACAACGAGATGGCGTTGGGAAGCGTCGCCAGGGAGTCACGCTCCATGTGGGGCAACATAACCCGCCACCGCGAATGCTTGCCAGCACCGGGGGCTGGGGGTAGCTTGGCCGATGAACCCCCGTGTCACCCACAGAGGGCGCGATGGCCGATTACACCGAACTGCTGAAGGGCGTCGCCATCTTCCAGGACCTCGATGAAGGGGAGCTCGCGCGCGTCTCGGAAGTGTGCCGGACGCAGGATTTCGTATCGGGCGAATACGTCTTCAAGGAAGGCGAACCGGGCAACCGCCTGTACCTCGTGGTCGATGGCGAGGTGCGGATCAGCCGCATGATTCCTGGCAGCGGCGAGGAAGCGCTGGCGATCCTCAAGAAGGGGTCGCTCTTTGGCGAGATGGCGGTGTTCGACCGCAGCGAGCGGTCCACGGATGCGATCTCGAACGGTAGCTGCAAGCTCCTCTCGATCTCGCGCAGCGACTTCGAGCTGTTGCTCGACTTCAACCGCGAGCTCGCCTACAAGGTGCTGTGGTCGTGCACCCGGCTGCTCTCGTCGCGGCTGCGGTCGACGAATGACAGCCTGCGAAGCTTCCTGGCGATGAGCATGTTCTAGGGACAGAGAGACAACAGAGAGACAACAGAGAGAAAACAGACAAACAACAGAGGGCGGGCCAACGGGGGCCGCCCTCCTGTCGTAGAGGGACGCACCCCTTCATTCCGTTGTCCTCCGCGGGAATCTGTGGTACTCTCTGAAAAGCCCATGCGCCCTCTTCGCCTGCTCCCTGCCCTGTTGCTCGCCGCCACGGCCGCCGCACAGTCCCCGAAGGGCGCGGCGCGGCCGCCCTCGCCGCCCGCCGCACCGCCGCCGTGAGAGACCAGGCGCCGGGGCTCCTGACGCACGACGCGGCGGACTTCCGCGGCGTCCCAGCGTCGTTGTTGCGGGATCAGGCGTCGCTGTCCGGACTGCTGATCGCGGCGGCGGGTGCCGCGGGACTCACGACGGTGGAGCCGCCGCTGGTGCGATCGCTGCCGCGCGGCGGCCTGGTGATTCTGCTGCTGCTCGACATCGGCCACGTGACGCTCCACACCGTGCCGGACGAGGGTGTGCTCGCACTCGACCTGCTGGTGAGCGCCGCCAAGGATGCCCGCAAGGCGATTGACGTCGTAACCCGGCGGCTGGCGCTGCGAGCGGTGCGCGCCACGCACAGCGACCGCGGCTGACGAGTCGTCGGCGCGGCGCGTGACACTTCCGGCGTGGAGCCTCCCTGCGGCCCTGGGCGCCAGCATAGTCCTGCTGGCGGCCTGGAACCTCACGCTGGGCGTGCGGCTGTCGTCGCTGCCGGGTGCCGGACGCACGCTGCGCACGCTCGCCGGACTGTGCGCCTTCCTCTTTATTCCCTCCCTCGTCATCGGCCTCCTCGCGCCGAGCGCGCTCGGCGCGCGCGTCCTCGGCCCGCTCGCCTGGCTCTGGCCCGCCGTGACCATCGTCTTTGTGGCGCAGGCGTGGCTCGCAATCAGCGGCGGTCGCGCCAGCCTGCTCATCGCGGCACCCCTGCTGCTCTTCGACGGACTGGTTGCCTGGGTGGTTGTGGTCCGCTGGATTGAGAGCGTGGGCGGGATGCTGCCGCCCTGGGCACTCGCCCCTGGCATGGCCATCGCGACGCTGGTCGCGACGGTCGTCGGCACCGCCGCCTTCCCCTGGGGAACCTCCCTGCTCATTCCGGCACTCGTGCCGGCAACACCGGCGCGGCAGCGATGGACACGGGCGGCGCGCACGCTGCTGGCCGCGGCGAGCAGCGCGGCGGTGATCGTGACGGTGCTCGAGCTGCCCCGCGCGCACGAAGCGCTCGAGTCCACGCGCGCGCTGGATGCCGGCGCGACCGACGCCGCGGCACGCGGGGGACTCGCCATCGGCATCAGCATCTTTGGCGTGCTGTCAGGGAGTCCGCCGTCGACGATGGCGCGCCAGGAGAAGGCGCTCGCCGACTCGATCGGGGTGAGCGCGCTGCACGTCACGCTGACCTCTGACGGCACCGGTCCGCTCACGCTCGACTCGGTGGCGCGCACGCTGGAACCGCGGACGGATTCCGTGGCGCTCGTCGTCACGCTGCGGCGCGATGGCCGAGGCGGCGCGGACGACGCGCGGAGCGACGAGGAGATTGTCCGCGTGGTCCGCCGACTGCGCCCCCACGTGTTCATCCCGCTTCGCAACGCCCTGCCCGGTGCGGCTCCGATGACACGCGACGCATGGGAGTCCTACTATACGCGCGCCGCGGCGGCCGCCCGACGCGGGGACCCTCTCACCCGCGTCGCGTTGCCGACCGGCGCCGGCATGCACCTGGACAGCGCGCTGGTGGACTGGGTGATGCGGGGCGCATCGCCGCTGGGCGCCGTCGCGCTCACGGTAGAGGATTACGGCGCGAGCCCGGCACGTTTTGTCGACGCCCTGAACGCGCTCTCACGCTGGGCCTCAATGGCCCGCGCGCTCCCCGACGTCTGGGTTGTCGGGATCCCCTCGGCGCCGACCATCACGGGCGAGGTGGTGCAGCAGCGTCTCGTGCGACACACGCTCCTGTGGGCCGCCGCACGGCCCTGGGTGCGCGGGGTAATTGCGGGCGATGCCAACGACGTCACCACCCCTTCCGCCCTTCGCACGGCGACGGGCCGCGCCCGCCGGGCGTTCGGAGAAATCGGCACGGCGCTGCGCCTGCAGCGCGACCTGCCACCCGCCGCCGCGCCCGTGGACAGTGTCAGCACACCGGACACGACTGCCGACACTGTCCGTGCGATTCCCGATACCCTGACCCGGTCACGATCATGAATGCGCCGCCCTTCAACGGATTCCGCCCCACCGCGCTCGCCTTCCTGCGCGCGCTCAAGAAGAACAATCGCCGGGAGTGGTTCGAGGCCCATCGCGACACGTTCGAGCGCGAGATCAAGGCGCCGCTCAAGACCTTCATCGAGGATCTCGACGTTCGCTTTGCGACGGCGGCGCCGGAGTTCGTCGGTGACCCGAAGTCGTCGCTGTTCCGCATCCACCGCGACATTCGCTTCTCGACGGACAAGTCGCCGTACAAGACGCACGCGGCATTCTGGATCTTCCATCGTGCCCCGGGACGCGGCGTGGGTCAGACGGTGGACGGCGGCGCCGGATTCTACTTTCACCTCGAGCCGGGCAGTTCGCTGGTCGCCGCCGGACTGTGGATGCCGCCACGCCCGAAGTTGCAGCGTGTGCGCGATGCGATTGCCGATGACCCCAGGTCATGGGAGCGCGTCGTGCTGAACCGGGCGTTCGTGCGGCGCTTCGGCGGGCTCACCGAGGACGATCCGGGCGTGCTGCTCAAGCGGCTGCCGCGCGGGTACGCGCCGGGACACCCGGCGGAGCGGTGGCTGCGCTTCAACTCGTTCACCGCGTCGCGCGCGCTCTCGGACACGGACGTGCAGTCTCCGAAGCTGGCGGCGATGGTCATGCGGGACTTCACCGCCATGATTCCGTTCGCGCGCTGGCTCAATCGCGCCCTCGGCTTCCTGCCCAGCACACACCGCTGAGCGGCGGGCACCGCGCCGACGCCACGCAGGCGTCCGCGCGGCACCGGCAACGTCGCTCCGCGCGGCGTCGACGGCGTCACACCGCGCGGCCGACCTCGCCCCGCACCGCGCCCACGACGCCGCGCGCCGGATCAAGAAAATCAGACGCCACGGCCTGCAGGTCAGCCACCGATACACTGCGCACGCAGCGCTCGAAGTCGCGCAGTTCATCGAGCGTGCCAAACAGCCACGCGTCGGCGATATCGCCCATCACCGCCCCGCCGCTCTCCTGGCGGATCGCCCACGTGCCCAGCGCGTAGGTGCGCGCCCGATGCAGCTCGTCCGCACTCACGGGTGCCGTGCGCAGCTTGTCGATCTCCGCCAGCAGCCCGCGGTGGGCCTCGGCCTCCTTGTGCGGTGAGGTCGCGATGTACGCCACGAACAGCCCGGCGAGCGGCCGCACCACGGGCGACGCGATGACCGTGTAGGCAAGCGACTGCCGGTCGCGCAACGCCTCGAAGAAGCGCCCCCCCAGCCCGCTCGCCACGCCGCCCAGTAACCCGGCGGCGAACCGTCGCGGATCGTTGCGCGCCGGCCCGGGATAGGCGAGCACCAGGGCCGTCTGCGCCTTGTCGCGCCGCTCGGCCGCCTCGCCGCCGACGGTCGGCCAGTCGGGCGCAATGATGGATCGGTGCGGCGCCGGCATGAGTGACGCGAAGGCGCCCGCCGCCATCTCAGCCATTCGCTCCGGCTCGCTGTCGCCGACCATGACGATCACCTGCTCACCCTGCGCCACGACGTCGCGATGCCAGCGCCGCAAGTCGTCGGGGGTGAGCGCGTTGAGCGTCTCGTCGGTGCCCAGCGCGACGCGCGCGTAGGGGTGCTCCCCCCACGCCGCGCGCGCCGCGAGGTGCATCGGCCACCGGTACATGTCGTCGCGCAGTTGCGCGACTTGCGACAGCGACACCGTGCGCTCGGCATCGACGGCGTCCGCGGGCATCGTTGGCGCCTGCACGACGTCGCCGAGGAGGGCGAGGGCGCCGTCCAACTGGCCCACGGGCACCGAAATGGTCCAGTGCATCGTGTCGGCGCCGGCTGCGGCCGCCAGCGACGCGCCAAGGCGCTCGCCTTCTTCGGCGATGTGCTCCGCACTCCGCGTGCGCGTCCCCTTGAGGGCCGCGCGAGCCGCAAGCGCCGAGACGCCCTGCAGCGCCGACGGCTCGACATCGGCGCCGGCGCGGACGAAGACCCCGGCATACGCGATGGGCGCGCGCGGCGTGCGCTTGACCAGCACCGGAACACCGGCGGCCGTGCGAAAGATGTGCACGTCCGCCGTCGCGCCGTCGCGCCGCGCAGGCGCGCGGTCAGACCGAGCGAGTGGCACCGCGGCGCTCGGCGTGAGCGGGGCCGGCGTCGCGGCGTCAAGCGCCGCGCGCAGGGCGTCCGCGCTCCCGGCCACGTCGGCGGAGCCGTTCGGACGATAGATCACGACGGCCGCTGCATCCGGATCGAGGACGCGACGCGCGACGTCGGCCACCGCGGCGGCGGTGGTGCGCTGCATCGCGGCGAAGTACTCGGCCCCCTTGTGCCAGCCCCCGAGCGCCTCCCACGCGGCGAGATGATTGGCGCGTCCCTCGACGGTCTCGAGCCGGCGCAACCACTGCGCGGCCTGCATCTGGTGGACGCGCGCCAGCTCCTCATCCGACACGTCGCCGGCCCTGACCCGCGACAGTTGCCCCCACGCGGCGGCCGCGCAGTCCAGCGCCTGGTCGACACGCGAGGTCGCGTGCACGACGAAGACGCCGAGTTCGACGGGCACGTACTGATACGCCGTCACGGATGACGCGAGCTGACGGTCGCGCACCGCGCGGTACAGCCGTGACGACCGGCCGGCGGCCAGCACGCTGGCCACCACATCGAGGCGCGGCGCGTCGGGATGCGTCACCGACGGCGTGCGCCATCCCATCGCGACCTCGGCCCGGGCGATATCGCCCGTCCATTCGCGCAGGCGAAAATCACGGCGCGGCGGTTCGTGTGGTCCGCGGTCCCGCGTCACCGGCTCATCGGGGAGCGCACCGTAGAGACGTTCGACGTGCGCGAGCGCGTCCTCGACCGCCACGTCACCGGCGATGGCGAGCACGGTGTTGGACGGACGGTAGTAGGTGCGATAGAAGCGGTGCACCTGATCGCGGGTGAGCGAGCGCAAGCCGGGCTCACGGCCGATGCGCCAGCGGCGCATCCGGTGCCGGTCGTGCAGAAGCTCGAACAGGGTCTCGGTGGCCACCGCGTGCGGACTGTCGGCCTTCCGCTTGGCCTCCTCGACGATCACCTCGATCTCGCGGGCGAGCTCACCCGCGTCGATGAGCGAGTTGGCGTACGCGTCCGCCTGGATCTCGAGGCCCGCCGCGAAGCCGGCCGCCGGCAGCACCGTGTAGTAGCTGGTGTGATCGTAGATGGTGCCGGCGTTCAGGTAACCGCCCTGCACCTTGGTCTGCCGGGCGATGTCGCCCACGCCGCGCGTCGGCGTCCCCTTGAAGTACATGTGCTCGAGCACGTGCGCGATGCCGACCAGCTCGTCGGGTTCGTCGAAGTAGCCGGCGGCGACCCAGGTGACGACGGCGACCACGGGGACGCGGTCGTCGGGCGCGATCAGCACGGTCAGGCCGTTGTCGAGCCGGTGCCGGTGCACCCGCTCCGGCGCCAGCACCTCGTCGAGGACGGTCGTTGCGCTCAGTGGACGATGCGCAGGAGGCCCGCGTCGGCGCAGCCGCGCAGGAACGCCTCGGCGTCGCCGGCCGGAATCAGCATCCCCGTCAGCGAGAAGCCGCGACGCGCCTCGCTCTGCATGTATTCCGGGACCGTGCGGAGCGCGGCGCCGGGGTTGGCGTCGCGCATCTGCACGACGATCTCGTCCCAGGTCCCGACGTAGCCGCGTCCGTCGCTGAATTCGACGCGGTGCGGCTCCGTGCCGGCACGCTCGTCCGAAAGTTCGCTGAGCAGCGAGCCGAAGAGCTCGAGCTGGCTGCGGGCATCACGCGCGTCCTCATCGTTGAACCGCGTCTCCATCTCGCCCAGCATCTCGTCCGTGGCGTCGATGACCGGCGCCAGGTCGGCCAGGCGGGTTTCCCACGGCTCGAACGACGGATCCCCGTCGGGGAGGCGGAGGTGCGATTTGCGGAGCTCGATGAGCCGCCAGATGCCCAGTTCGTCCCAGTGGTCGTCGGGCTGCGTCTGGTCCAGCTGGTACAGTGCCGCCTCGAAATCGCCGCGGTCGTACAGCAGGTTGCCAAGGTAGATGCGCGCCTCGGTGTACCCGGAGTCGAGCTTCAGCGCGCGCCGCAGCGTCTCGACGGCCGCCTCATCCTGGCCCAGGCGATGCTGCGTGTAACCCACGAGCGCGACGGCCTCCGCGCTCTCCGGCGCCTGGCGCACCGCCACTTCGAAGTACTCCAGCGCCTCGTCGAAGAGTTCATCGCGGAAGAGGGCGCGCCCGATCTGCTGCATCAGCTCGATGTCGTCTTCGTAGCCGAGCGCGCGCACGCGGCCGAAGATCCGCTTGGCCGCATCCACCTGGCCGAAGCGCAGCAGCGTTTCGGCGAGGCCGGCCAGCCCGTCCTCGTGCTCGGGATCGAGGACCAGCGCCTCCTCGAAGCTGCGGCGCGCCCACGCGAACTCATCGCGGGCGAGGCGGGCGTAGCCCACGCCGACGTGCAGTTCGACCGCGTTGGGATACAGGGCCAACCCTTCGTGCAGCGTGACGAGGGCGCCGTCGTAGTTCCCCTCGTTGTACTGCTGGTGCGCTCGTTCGTCGTACTCTTCGGAACTCAGGAACGAAGACGACATCGTTCGACTGACCTCCTGCGACGGGTGAGAGTTGACCGCAAGGTAACGGGGCGTGCGCCAGGCATTCAACGGGGGTGGCGTAACAGCCGCGTCACCCGGCCTCGCGCAGCGCGACGGCGATTCGGGCCGCGAGGGCCGCATTCGCGGCAAGCAAGGCGAGATTGGCTCGCAACGACGCCCCGCCGGTGGCGCGACCGACGGCGCCGAGGAGGAATGGCGTCATGGCGCCGCCACGTATGCCGGTCGCGTGGGCCGCGGCGAGGGCCTGGGCGACGGCCTCGTCCACCAGTCGTTCGTCGAGCGCCGCGTCAGCGGGTGGCGACTGCACGACGAGCATCGCTCCGAGGCGTCCGAGCGCCCGGTGGGCGCGGAAGGCGCGCGCGATCTCCACCGGATCGTCGGTGGAGGCCGTCAGCGGCAACCCCGTGTTGCGCGTGAAGAACCCCGGGAAGACATCGGTCTCGAAGCCAATGACCGCCACGCCGTAACTATCGAGGCGCTCGAAGGTCGCCGGCAAGTCGAGGATGGACTTGGCGCCCGCGCAGACGGTCAGGACCGGCGAACGCGAGAGTTCGAGCAGGTCGGCCGACTCGTCGAACGGCGGCTCGCGGTGCACGCCGCCAATGCCGCCGGTGGCGAAGACGTCGAGGCCGGCCGTCGCGCAGAGGGCGAGTGACGCGGCGACGGTCGTGGCGCCATCGAGGCCGCGCGCCGCGGCCCAGCCGAGATCGCGCGCGGACACCTTGGCCACACCCTCGCGGCGCAGGAAGCGTTCGAGGTCGTCTCCCTCGAGGCCGATGGTCGGGACGCCGCGCACCATGGCCAGCACGGCCGGGAGGGCGCCGTGCGAGGTGACCGCTCCAGACATCCGCTGGTGCGCATCGCGGTTGGCTGGCGCGGGGAGTCCTTGCGCCAGCACCGAACTTTCGAGGGCGACAATGGCGCGATCGCGACGTTGGGCCGCGAGGCCTGAAGACCACCGGACGGCGAGAGAATTGTCGTCCACGTCGCAAGCATACTACCAGGAACGCAGACAAACAACAGAGAGACAACAGAGAAACAACAGAGAAACAACAGAGAGACAACAGGAGGGCGCGTCACGGAGCTCGCCCGAAACAGCCCGCTGTCCTGTTGTCTCTATGCTTTCTCTCTGTTGTCTCTCTGTTGTTTCTCTGCCGTTATTGCTTCCACGCTCTTACAACGGCCTCGCCCAGTCGCGCAATAACGGCGTTCCCCTCGCTCTCATCCCAGTACCGGCGGTCCTCGTTCTCCTTCGTGAGGACGCAGATGGCGACACGCGCCGGGAGGTAGAAGACGCCGCAGTCGGTGCGGGCCTGGTCCACGTCACCCGTCTTGTGCGCCAGGCGAACGTTGTAATTGAAGCGCGCGAGCTTGGAGTTGTCCTGATTGTGGCGCAGGATCCAGAGCATCGTCGAGTCGGCCGACGGGCTGACGGCCTTCCCCTGCGCCATCAGCGCGAAGAGCTGCGCCATCTCGTTGGGCGTGGTGACGCCCAGGCCGTACTTGGCCGAACTGTCGGGCGCAACGCTCGCAATTCGCGTCATCGACCCCGAGTGCACCTTGGTGTGCGGCAGGCCGAGCGACTCCATCTTCTGCCAGACACGCCGGATCTTGATGCGGTCGAGGACGAGGTTGGTGCCGGTGTTGTCGGAGAGCGTGCTCATCAGCCACGCCACGTCCCAGAGCCGCACGGTGAGCGGCGTGCGCAGGAATTGCAGCTCGCCGGCGCCACCCACCTTGTCGATCTCCGTCAGCACGACCGGATCGTCGAGCGACAGTTGCTGCTTCTCCGCCAGGTCGAACAACGTGACGAGCACCGGCACCTTGATCAGCGACGCGGTCGGGAAAGTCTCGTCGCCGCGTCGCTCGAGGTGCTCGCCGGTCTCGAGGTTCGTGACGCTGTAGCCGACGACGCCGCGGTGGGCGTCCGCGATGGACTCGAGCGTGCGGTGGAGGGCGGCAGTGTCGGCCCGCGCGTCGAGCCGCGGGGCCTGGGCTGGCGCTGGCGCCGGGGCGGCGGGAATCGTCTGCGCACGCACGCGTGTGCAGGCCGCGCCCAGCAGGGCGAGCGCGATCAGCGTGACGCGGCCGCGCATGCCTCGCTTACGCGTCGTCGAAATCGTCGGCCTTCTTGGTGCCGACGTGGGTCCGCTCGCGTTCTTCCGGGTCGATGATGGCGAGCAGCTTGATCGTCTCGCCGGCCCAGCAGTCGAACGTCTTGCCCGTTCCCTTCATGATGCGGATCTCGTGCCCATCTTCGAACTTCAGGACGAGCTTGGGATACTCGGCGTTGACGTACTGCTTGCGGAGTTTCTTGGGGGGAGTAGGCATGCGGCGAAGCTACGAACGCCGGGAATGCGACGCAACTGTGGCGTCGCGCCGGCGCGGAGGCGCCGCCGGCCGGTTACGTGACGGTCGAGCGCACGCCCTCGAAGGCCCGCCAGTGGCCGCCGCGCAGGATGTCGTCGATTTCATCCACCACGCGCGCGACCTCCGCGTCACTCGTGTAGAAGTGCGGCGCCACCCGGATGCCAGCCCCCGGCCGATAGTCGATGACGACGTCGCGCGCGAGCAGGGCCCGCGCGACCTCCCCCGCGTGTGGCACGTCGAAGGCCACGGTGCCGCCGCGCACCGCCGGATCCCGCGGCGCCGACACCGCGTAACCGCGCGCGTCGGCGAGGGTCACCAGCTGGGCGGTCTGTCGCACCGACTTGGCGCGCACCGCTTCGATGCCGGCCCGACGAACGAGGCGCGGCCCCTCGATATTGGCGTACAGCGCTGGCACGACGGGCGTGCCGCCCAGCCAGCGCCAGGCCCCCGAGGCGTAGTCCATCTGGTCCGCGAAGGCGAACGGATGCGTGTGCGCCTGCCATCCCGTCAGAGCGGGCGCGTAGCGCGCGTTCATCTCCGGCGAGGCCCAGAGGAAGCTCCCGCCGGGGCCGCCGCAGAGCCACTTGAGCACGCCGGCTGCGTAGAAGTCGCATCCGACGGCGCGCACATCCACCGGAATGACGCCGGCGGCGTGGTAACCATCCAATGAAACGAGGGCGCCCATGGCGTGCGCGTGCGCGCAGACGCGCTGCACGTCGACGATCGACGCGGACCGGAACAGCACGTGCGAGATGGCCACCAGCCGCGTGCGCTCCGTGATCGCCGCGCACAACCGGTCGGCGTCGATCGTGATGCCATCGTCGCTCGGCACCACCTCCACGCGAGCCCCGAATCGCGGCGCCATCTGGTCGATGGCGTAGCGAACCGATGGGAAGTCGAGGGCGGTCATCACCACGGCGTCGCGCGAGGGCGCAAAGTCGAGGGCCGACAAGACCGCCAGCTGGGACAGCGTGACCGTGGGAACCATCGCGACCTCGCCGGGGTAAGCGCCTATCAGCGGCGCCACTTCATTCCCCACGGCGACCGGCATCTCCCACCATCCGTCGGCCCAGGCGCGGACCCCGCGCCCCTCCCACGCGTCCACGTACTCCGCCAGCCGATCGGGAACGCCGCGTGGCATGGCCCCGAGCGAATTGCTCACCAGGTAGGTGCAGCGCTCGAGAATGGGAAACTCGGCGCGGAACGCCAGCAGCGGATCCACTACGCCCGCTTCCGCCGGAAGAAGAACAGCACGGTGGCGACGACCAGCACGGCGCCGACCGAGCGCCACTCCTCCGCCGTGATGCTCGTCAGCAGCCAGGCGATGACGGCGCAGGTGAGGATATGCACCGTCGGGCCCAACGGAAGGTTGAAGGGCGTGGTGCCTTCGTTCTGGATGCCGCGCCGACGCAGTTCCCACGCCGCCACCGCACAGATCGCATAGAGCAGGAGCGCGGACAGGTTGGCGAGCACCGCCAGCGCCTCGAACTCATTCACCACGGCGAGCGCGCAGACGACGGCCGACTGCAGCACGATGGCCAGCCACGGCGTGTGGAAGGCCGGGTGCACGGCCGCGATCTGCCGCGGCAGGAATCCGTCGCGCGCAAACGCATAGAGCGCGCGCGGCATGGCAAGCGTCATGCCCGACATGTAGCCGAACGTCGAGACGGCCGCCCCGATGAGCAGCAGCAGTCGGCCCGGCGAACCCATCAGCCGGTCGGCGACGGCCGCCAGCGGCGCCGCCTTGGCGGCGGCGAGATCCTCGACGCCGAGGACGCCCTGCGCCACGAGCTGAATGGAGATGTACAGGACCGTCACGCCGATCATCGCGATGGCGAGGGCGCGCGGCACGGTGCGCGACGGATTCTTCATCTCGCCCGACGGAACGAGCGCACTCTCCACGCCGGTGAAGGCGAAGATCAGCACGATCGCGGTGCGCGCGAACGAGCTGGCGGCCGGCATGCTCTCGACGACCAGATGGGACGGCGCAATCGCCACGGCGCCGACCGCCACGAGCACAAGCAGCGGGAGCAGCTTGGCCACGCTCACGACGCCGATCAGTTGCGTCCCCTGCCTGACGCCGCGCACGTTGACGCCGGCGAGGAAGGCGAAGCTCGCGGCGAGCAGCAGCGCGCGCGGCACCGGGGCGGACAGTGCCGGGATCAGCGTGCCAATGAAGCCCGCGTACGCGCTGGACACGGAGGCCAGCGCCGTGGTGCCGAGCAGCCACAGCAGCACGCCGCTCATGAAGCCGGTGTACGGGCCAAAGACGAGCTCCACGTACGCGTACGGCCCGCCCGTCATGGAGACGCGGCTCCCGGCCTCCGCGAAGCAGAGCACGATGAGGCCCATGGCCAGCGCGCAGATGACGTAGACCAGTGGCGCGGCCGGACCGATGAGTCCCGTCACCGACCCGGGCAGGCGGAAGATCCCGCCGCCGACCGTGGTGTTGAAGACCGCCGCCGCGAGGCCGAGGACGCCGATGGCGCGGGTGAGGCCGTGCTCGGAGACCGGCGTGGGCGAGGACTGGGGAGCAATGCTCATCGGCGCGGGACTGGGGTGACGGATGGATCCGTAATGGTGTAACGTCGGTATAAGGTACCCGACGATGGATATCATCGCACCCTGCACCAAGGAGGTTTCATGCGTTCGTTCTGGCTCCTGCTGCTCGTCGCTTTCGTCGCGGTGTCTCTCCCTTCGTCCGCTGCTGCGCAGGGAACGTCGGCCGTGCGCGCCTCTGGCGCACCGCTCGCCTCGCAGGTTTCGGTGGGCGTACAGAAGGCGCGACTTGCGCCAGCGCCCCTCCCCCTGCCGCCCCGGGCTGATACCCGGCAGAATCGCGCCATGATGATCGTGGGCGGTGCGGCGATGCTGACGGGCGCCGTCGTTGGCGGCGACTCCGGCACGCTGATCAGCGTCGGCGGCGCCGTCGTCTTCCTGTTCGGACTGTTCCAGTACTTGCAGTAGGCCGCATCGCCGCCAGGTAATGCTGCCCGCCACGCCGTGACGACGCCGCTGCGCACCGGAATTCCGGCGCGCGTTGCGCTCGTCCTCGGCGGGGGCGGGCTCAAGGGCTTTGCGCACATCGGGGTGCTCCGGGCGCTCGAGGAACGGGGCATCCGTCCTGCCGTGATCGCGGGGACGAGCATCGGCGCGCTCATTGCCGCCGCGTACGTGCGTGGACTGACGGTCCGGGAGATGGAACTGCGGGCGCTCGCGCTCCGCAAACCGGACCTCTTCCAGATCGACCACGTGGGGATCGTCATGCGCCGCCTGCTCGCCCCATCGCTCTACCTCGAGCAGCCGCTGCAGGCGATCGTCGAAAGCCTCGCGCCGGAGGGCACATTCCGCGACCTCCCCATCCCCTTTCTCGTCAACACGGTTGACCTCGAGCGGGGCACGCAGGTCACCTGGGGGCTGCCCGGCCAGCAGGATGCGAAGGTGACGGACGCCGTGTACGCGTCCTGCGCGCTCCCCGGCTTCTTCCCGCCCCGCCGCATCGACGGACGCATGTGCGTGGACGGCGGCGGCATAGGCAACACACCCGCCTGGGTGGCGGCGCGCGGCGTCGATGCGGTGATCGCGGTGGACGTGGGGAGCACGAGCCACACGGCTGCACGACGCGTCCACCAGAAGGGCTTCGCGGCCATCTTCATGCGCTCGGTGCAGCTCACCTCGCGGTCGCTGCAGCAGATGCAACTCGCCACGTGGCACGGCCCGCCGCTGCTCCTGATCCGCCCGCCGGTCTGGAAGTACAGCTGGTTCAGCTTCGCGCACGCGAGCACGATGATCGATGCGGGCTACGCAACCGCCTGCGAGGTGCTCGACGGCGTCCGGGACGAGCTCTACTCGGCGGGCGGCGTCTATCCGCGGCGGCAGGTCGAGATCACGGTGGACCGGGAGCGCTGCACGGGCTGCGGCGTCTGCGCCGCCCTGGCCCCCGGCGTCATGCGCATGAACGCCGACGGAAAGGCCACGCCGATCAACGGAACGCTGGAATGGTCGCGCGCGGACGGGGCCTTCGTGACGGAGTGTCCGGTGCAGGCGCTCGTAGCCGAGGTGGTGGGCGGCGACGGCGTCCGGCACCGGACGATGGAGATGAAGATCATCCTCGACTAGCGGGACCGCACGAATCCCCTCGCCACGTTCGGTACGTTCGTCTATACTTCGGATAGCCTGGGCACCGCGTCCATTCCGGTGTCCAGTGGCTCAGGCCATCACCCCGCCCTCACGTTCCCCTGCGGGCGACAAGACTACCCGGCCATGGCAATGTCCAACAGTTTCGGTAGCCGCGCGACGCTGACCGTCGACGGCGCGTCGTACACCTACTATCGGCTCGACGCCGTCGCCGGCCTGCCCGGCAGCACGGCGCGCACGCTCCCCTTCTCCCTCAAGGTCCTCCTCGAGAACCTGCTGCGCAACGAGGACGGCGCCTTCGTGAAGAAGGGCGACGTCGAGGCGCTGGCCACGTGGAACGTGAAGGCGCCCGTCGACAAGGAAATCGCGTTCCGCACCAGCCGCGTGCTGCTGCAGGACTTCACCGGTGTGCCGTGCGTGGTGGATCTGGCCGCGATGCGCGACGCCCTCGCCCAGCTCGGCGGCGACGCGGCGAAGATCAACCCGCTGCAGCCGGTGGATCTCGTCATCGACCACTCGGTGCAGATCGACGAGTACGGCACCGACGCGGCCTTCATGATCAACGTGAACCTCGAGTACGAGCGCAACTTCGAGCGCTACCAGTTCCTGCGCTGGGGCCAGACGGCGCTCAAGAACTTCCGCGCGGTGCCGCCGGGCACGGGCATCTGTCATCAGGTGAATCTGGAGTACCTCGGACAGGTCGTCTTCGTGGGCCAGGAGATGGCGGATGGCGGAGGGCAGATGGCGGATCCGGTCGCGTACTGCGACTCGCTGGTCGGCACCGACTCGCACACCACGATGATCAACGGCCTCGGGGTGCTGGGCTGGGGCGTCGGCGGGATTGAAGCCGAGGCGGCGATGCTGGGACAGCCGGTGTCGATGCTCATTCCTGAAGTCATCGGCTTCAAGCTGACCGGCAAGCTGCCGGCCGGCGCGACGGCGACCGACCTCGTGCTGACCTGCACCGAGCTGCTCCGCAAGAAGAAGGTCGTGGGCAAGTTCGTCGAGTACTTTGGCGACGGCCTCGCCGGGCTCTCGCTCGCCGACCGGGCGACGATCGCCAATATGTCGCCCGAGTATGGCGCGACGATGGGCTTCTTCCCGGTGGACGACGAGACGCTCAAGTACCTGCGGCTCTCCGGGCGCGACGAGCACCACGTGAAGCTCGTCGAGGCGTACTGCAAGGCGCAGGGCCTCTTCCGCGAAGCGGGGACGCCGGATCCGGTCTACACCGACACGCTCGTGCTCGACCTGTCGACGGTGGTGCCGTCGCTCGCCGGCCCGAAGCGTCCGCAGGATCGCATTCCGCTGACGCAGATGAAGTCCGCGTATGCCGCCGCGTACAAGGCGGAACGGGAGCGCGTGGCCGCGGCGAACGGCGCCAAGAGCGCGGCCGACATGATCTCCGAGGGCGGGCCGGTGGCGACGGTGCCGTGTGAACATCGCGGCGCCAAGTTCGAGCTTTTCGATGGCGCGGTGGTGATCGCCGCCATCACGAGCTGCACCAACACGTCCAACCCGAGCGTGATGCTCGCCGCCGGGCTGGTGGCGCAGAAGGCCGTGGCGAAGGGACTCACGAGCAAGCCCTGGGTGAAGACGTCGCTCGCCCCGGGCTCGAAGGTGGCCCGGGACTACTTCGACAAGGCCGGCGTGCAGCCGGCGCTGAACGCGCTCGGTTTCCAGATCGCCGGCTACGGCTGCACGACCTGCATCGGCAATTCGGGACCGCTCCCCGAGGCGATCAGCAAGGGCATCGACGACGGGAAGCTGACGGTGGCCGCCGTGCTCAGCGGCAACCGCAACTTCGAGGGGCGCGTGAATCCCCAGACGCGCTTCAACTACCTGGCCTCGCCGCCGCTCGTGGTGGCCTACGCGCTGGCCGGCCGCGTCGACATCGACTTCGAGTCGGAACCCATCGGCACGGGGAAGGACGGGAAGCCGGTCTTCCTTCGCGACATCTGGCCGTCGGCCAAGGAAGTCGAGGACGTCGTGCTGTCGAGCGTCAAGCGCGAGTACTTCGTCAAGCAATACGCCGACGTCTTCGGCGGCGACGATCAGTGGAAGGCCATCCCGGTGCCGACGGGCGACCGTTACGCCTGGGATGACAAGTCCACCTACGTGAAGCATCCGCCGTACTTCGAGGGAATGACGATGACGCCGCCGGGCGTGCAGCCGATCCACGGCGCGCGCGTCCTGGGCATGTTCGGCGACTCGATCACCACCGACCACATTTCGCCGGCGGGTTCGATCGCGGAGAAGTCGCCGGCCGGGGTGTGGCTCAAGTCGCTTGGTGTCGCGAAGAAGGACTTCAATTCCTACGGCGCGCGCCGCGGCAACCACGAAGTGATGATGCGCGGCACCTTCGCAAACATCCGTCTCAAGAACGAACTGACCCCCGGCCTGGAAGGGTGGTGGACGCGCACGGCGCCGAACGCCGAGCCGACGTCCTTCTTCGAGGCGAGCGAGGCGTACAAGAAAGACGGCACGCCGCTGGTGATCATCGCCGGCAAGGAATACGGCACCGGATCGTCGCGCGACTGGGCGGCCAAGGGGACGATGCTCCTGGGCGTGCGGGCGGTCATCGCCGAGTCGTTCGAGCGCATCCACCGCTCGAACCTGGTGGGGATGGGTGTGCTGCCGTGCGAATTCACGAACGGCGAGACGCGTCAGTCGCTCGGACTCACGGGCTTCGAGACCGTCACCATCGAGGGGATGAGCGACGCAGTGACGCCGCGCGCAACTTTGACGGTGAAGGCCGTCGGCCGCGACGGCGCCGTGAAGTCGTTCCAGGTGCGCAGTCGCATCGACACGCCGGAAGAGCTCAACTACTACAAGCACGGCGGGATTCTGCCGTACGTGCTGAGGAATCTGGCGAAGTAGAGTACCACGGAAACCGACAGAGTACGACAGAGTAAGGCAGTAAGGGTATGGACGGAGGGGTCGCGCTCGGCGCGGCCTCTCCGCTTTTTTTTGGCGACTGCCGTATTCTGTCGTACGCTGTCGTACGCTGTCGTACGCTGTCGTACTCTGTCGTATTCTGTCGTATTCTGTCGTATTCTGTCTCACTCCTATCTCCCGGCATTCCACCACCGTATCTTCGCGCCGTGTCACGCACCGTCGTCATCGTCAATCCGGAATCCGGTCGCGGCGCCGGGGCGCGGCTTCTACCGCACCTCCGCGCCCTCTTTTCCGCGCATGGCATCACCGACGTTCGCACGACGGCGGCGCCGGGCGACGAGGCGCGCGTGGTGCAGGACGCCGTGCGTGACGGCGCCGAGACGATCGCGGTCGCCGGCGGTGACGGAACGTGGGGCAAGTGCGCGGTGGCCCTCGCCCGCCTCGGCTCGCCCGCGCGCATGGCCTTTCTCGCCAATGGCACGGGCAACGACTTCGCAAAGAACCTGCCCGCGCCCGCCACCGATCACCGGGCGATGGCGGAACTGGTCGCGCACGGGGGCGTCGAGCGGCTGGTGGATCTCGGCAGCGTCGATGACGAGTGGTTTCTCAACGTCGCGGGTTTCGGTTTCGACGTCGCGGTCAATCTCGCGACCGCGGACCGCACGGGCTGGCTGCGCGGCGACGCAGTCTACGTTGCGGCAGCGCTGCGCCTAATCCTCCGCTACCGGGGCTTCGAGGCGACCGCCGACGTCTTCCGCGACCAGGCGCCGCAGCGCCGCGTGATGCTCGTCATTTCCAATGGCAAGAACTTCGGCGGCGCCTTCCTGATCGCGCCCACCGCCCAGGTGGACGACGGAATGCTGGACTTCGTGAGCATCGGCGACATCCGCGGCGTTGCGCGGGTGCCACTCTTCGTCCGCGCGCTGCGCGGCGCGCACCTGTCGCATCCCGCGGTCGAGGCCCGGCGCGCGCCGGCGACGACGATCACGTTCGACGCGCCGCCCGCGTACGAGCTGGACGGCGACCTGTACCTGGCGAAATCGCCGGTGGTCCAGATCGGCACGGTGCCGCGCGTCCTGCGCGTGCTTGTCGGCTAGCGCGCTGGGGGAACTGGCGGCGCCTGCGGCAGGCGGCGCGGGAATCCTCCGGTCGTCGAGTCCCGGTGCTGGAATTCCCTGATGGCGCGCAACTGCTGCTCGGGCGTCATCCGGCTCCAGCGAGCCCGCAGCATGCCCTGCTCCTGCGGCGACATGTTCAGCCAGATGCGCGCCGGCAGCGAGAAGGGCGTCGGCGCCGGGGTCACCGCGGCGTCCAGGGACGCTGAGCCCGGCCCCTGCGCGGCCGCGGCCGCGGCTTGCGGCGCGGCCGCCGCGATGCTGTCGGCGACGCGCGACCGCGGGAAGCGCGGCGGTCCGGACTGGGACTGTCCGCCCGGCTGGAATTCGCGCCCCACGATGCGCGTGTCGGCGAACCAGAGCCGCGAGGTGTCCCCCGCATTCACGTCGATCACGTACTGCGCCGGCTGATACTGTCGGCCGGACTGCTCCACCTTGATGATGTGCCGGCCGGGCGGCACGTCGATGATCGCGGGCGTCGACCCGGCGCTGACCGCTCCGTCGACGAGCAGACGCGGGGCGCCGCCGCGCACGAGCACCTCGACGTGTCCGTTGGTCGGCTTCGCCGGTGCTGTCTGTCGCTGGGCCCGTTGCTGCGCCTCGGCGCGTTCGGCGCGCCGCTGCGCGTCGAGGGCAATCTTCCGCGTCTCTTCGAGCTCGCGCGCGAGCCGCTCGGCGAGCGTGTCCAACGTGGGGGCCGCGACCGGCGCCGGCACGCGCGACGTGCGCCAGGCATTGAAGCCCACCGCGGCGGCGGTCAGCACCATCACCGCCGCGAGCGTGTTGCCGAGCCATTGCCGGCCTCGTGAGTCGTGCGGCCCGGCGCGCAGGGGCGAGGCGGCGCCGGCGCGAGGCGGCCTGGCCACGGCGTCGCCATCCGTCAGCGCCGTCACGAAGGCGGACGTCGACGGGAAACGGTCCGACGGTTCCTTGGACATCGCGCGGCGAATCGCCGCCGCCACTCGCGACGGAAGTCCCTTGCGCACCGTGTCAAGCGACGGTGGCTCCTCGTTGAGGTGCATGCGCAGGAGTTCCTGCATCGAGACGTCGCGGAACGGGCGCACGCCGCTCAGCATCTCGAAGGCCAGCACGCCCAGGGCGTACTGGTCGGCGCGACCGTCGGGTTTGTCGCCGCGCCACTGCTCGGGCGCCATGTACGCCGGCGAGCCCACCACCCCGGTGTGCGAACCAGACGTCGACGTGACGGCGTCGCCCGTGAAGGCGCGCGCGATGCCGAAGTCCGCCACCATCGCGTGGCCGGTCTCCGACAGGAGGATGTTTGCCGGCTTGATGTCGCGGTGCACGATCCCCTGGCCGTGCGCGAAGTCGAGGGCCGCCGCCACCTCGGCCAGCAGCCGAACCGCCTCGTCGAACGCGAGCGCCCCGTGCTCGGCAATGCGGGTCTCCAGGCTGCCGCCCCGCACGAAGCGCATCGTGTAGTACGCCACGCTGTCGCCGTGTCCGACGGCGAAGATGGGAACGATATTCGGATGGTCGAGCCGCGCGGCCAGGCGCGCTTCCCGCTCGAACCGCTCGAAGGCCTCGGGATTCAGCAGCGCATCGAAGGCAAGCACCTTCAGCGCGACTTCGCGGTCGAGCGCCACTTCGCGCGCCCGGAAGACGATTCCCATGCCGCCGCGTCCGATGAGGGCGCCCAGTTCGTAGCTGCTGCCGATCTGCGCCTGCAGGCGGCGACGTAGGCGATCGGCGCGCTCACCGGCCGTCCCCCCGCTAATGACGACCGCGCCGCAGCGCCCGCACGAGGTCGTGAGCGCGTCCAGGGTCGCACCGCACTGCGGACAGCTCGTGGTGATGCCCGCCGGCGTGGTGACCGCGTCGAACGGTTCGGGGACGCCGGGTTGGTCAGTCATGTCTGTGCACGGGCCTCATTCGATCTACAAGCTCCCTGACGCCGGTGTTAGACACCGCGCGTGTCCGCCGGGCGGCGCCAGCGCGCACGCGCACCCCATGTTGGTACCAAGTCACACCCGAAAGCGATGCCTCACCGCGCCGCAGGCCCACCGTCGGAAGCATTCGCCGAACGCCGCGCCGTCACTCATTTTCGTACCGCGCGTGTCGCCCGTCGGATCCATCGCGCTGACCTACGTCCTCGACAGCCGAACGCTCACATGGGAACCCGGGTTGCCCATTCCGGTGTTCACCGGGTAGATAGGAAGGTCGTACGGAACGTCACCCCCTAACAGTACCAGAGGAGTCCCCCGCATGCCGTCACGAATCGTGGCGCTCACCGTGTGCATTGCCGCACTGGTCGGGCTGTCGGCAACTCGCGCCTGGGCGCAGGACGATGGACCCAAGGTCGGTGACCTGGCGCCCGATTTCTCGCTCCCCGGCGCATCCAAGGCCGGCGTGATGCAGAAGGCGCTGCGTCTCGCCGATTTCCGCGGGCAGACCGTCGTCATCTCGTTCTTCCCCAAGGCGCGGACCAAGGGCTGAACCGTCCAACATGAGGCGTACCGGGATCAGTACGCCACGATCTTCAACGGTGGCCAGGGTGTGGTCGCCATCTCCATCAGCTCCGACGGCGTGGACGAGCTCGCGGCGTGGGCCAAGGAGGCCAACTTCCCCGTGCTGTTCGCCAGCGACACGACGGGGGATATCGCCGCGAAGTATGCGACGACCGGCTCCGGCATCGGACCGATGAAGAAGTTCTACAAGCGCGTCGTCTTTGTGGTGGCGCCGGACGGTCGGATTGCGCACGTCTTCCGGCCATTTTCCGCGCTCTCGCAGGACCAGTACGCACAGCTCGATTCGGTGGTCGATCAGGTGTCGAGGGCCCGCCCGTAGCAGGACCAGGCGGACCCGTTCCATCGAGCGGCTCAAGGAAGCGTCATAACATCGTCAACTCAGGGGCGGCCCGCGCGTTCGCGCGG
>DASXUN010000024.1 GCA_036504815.1 Gemmatimonadaceae bacterium
TGGGTGGCGCGCGGTCGTTACCCCAGGTGTAGCAGTCCTCCGTGGCCCTCCGCTATTCCTCCGTGCCTCCGTGGTGAAAGAAACCAGAGTGCCACACCGAACTACTGCGTCACCGCCGGCCCGTACTTGTCGAACCACGCCCGCAGGTACGCCTGCGTGCGCAGGAAATTCGACGGGGTGGACGACGTGCCGTGCCATTCATTGTTGAAGCGCACCATCGCGGTGGGCACGCCGCGGAAACGCAGCGCCTCGTAGTACTCCTCGGTCTGCGGCATCGGCGTGCGCAGGTCGAGGACGCCCGTCATCAGCATCGTCGGCGTCTTCACGTTGCCGACGTACATGATGGGCGAGCGGCGCAGGTGTTCGCTCGGATCCTCCCAGAACGGCTTCTCGAAGTTGCGGTACCAGCTCGGCCCGTCGGTCACGCCGACAAAGCTCATCCAGTTGATCACCGGGCAGTTGGACGATGCCGCCGCGAAGCGGTTGGTGTGCCCCACCGTCCACGCCGTCAGCACGCCGCCGCCCGAGCAGCCGTAGACGAACAGCCGCTTGCCGTCGATGTAGCCGCGGCCGAGCACGGTGTCCACGCCGGCCATCAGGTCGTCGAAGTCCTTGTCCGGGTACGCGTTCTTGATGGCGTTGCCGAACGCCGAGCCGTAGCCCGTGGAGCCGCGCGGGTTCACGTAGAGCGTGACGAAGCCGTTCGCGGCGTGTTCCTGGAAGGCGAAGTTGAACCCGACGTTGTACATCGAGTGCGGGCCGCCGTGGATGCTGAGCATCAGCGGATACTTCCGCGCCGGGTCGAAGGCGGGCGGCTTCACGATCCATCCCTGGATGCGCAGCCCGTCCCTGGACTTGTACCAGACTTCCTCCACCGCGCCCAACTGCTTGCCGTCGAGCACATCGGCATTGACCGCCGTCAGCTGCGTGAGCGTGGCCGGCGTCTTCACCGAGAACTTCACCACGTCGTTGGGTAGCTGCGGCGCGGTCCGCACGCCCACCGCGACGCCATTGCGGATATCCGACACCGTCACGAGCTGCTGCCCGGTGGTCAGCTGCCTGATCTGCCCGGTGAGCGTCGTCGCGTAGAGGTGACGGCTTCCCTCGTTCTCTGCCGTGAAGTAGATGGTCGCGCCATCCTCCGACCAGATCAGCTGGGACGGCGACCGGTCGAACGTCGCGTTCAAGGCGTGCGGGTTGCTGCCGTCGGCATCCATCACATACAGCAGCGCGTCCTTCCACGTCGCGTCGGTGGAGTCGAAGCCGACATACGCGATCTTCTTGCCGTCCGGCGAGGGCGACGGCGACCCATCGGGCCCCTTGCGATGCGTCAGTTCACGGATGGCGCTGCTCTTGAGGTCGGCCGCGTAGATCTCCGAATCGCGCCAGATGTGCTCGGCGTTCGGCACCCGCTTGCCGGTGAAGAGCAGCGTCGCGTTGTCGAGCCAGACCGCGGCGCCGTGGTTCCACTCGCCATTCGTGACCTGCCGCGGCGTGCCGCCGCCGGCGTCGATCACGAAGACGTGATTCCAGAAATCGTCGACGAAGCCCACGCGGTCCTGCCGGTAGTCGAGGCGCGTCACCACCTTGGGCGCCTCGGTCCACTTCGCGCCCTTGGGAGGCGCGGGAAGATTGACCTTCGCGAAGAGGTCCTCGCGCCGTGCGGGGACGTTCATCGAGAACGAGAGGCGCGTCCCGTCGGGCGACCACTCAAGGTTCGAGGGGGACTCGGTGAGGTGCGAGATCTGCGTGACCGCCCCCTCGGCATCCATATACCGAACGAAGATCTGCGAGCCGGTGGGTTCTCCCTTGGCCACGTAGGCGATGCGCGTGCCGTCGGGGCTCCACTTGGCGCCGCTCCCGCTGACGAGCGCGCGCGGCTGCGAGCCATCCGCCTTCATCATCCAGACCGACGACTCCCATTTGTCGTTGGTCTTGTCGATCCAGCGGCGGGTGAAGATGATGCGCGCGCCGTCGGGCGAGAGCTCGGGCGACTGCACGTCTTCCCAGTCGAGGTAGTCCTGCAGCTGCAGCGTGGTGGGGCGTCCCTGGCCAGCCGCGTTGGCGGCGAGCGAGGCGACGAGGGCGAGCGCTATGGCTCCGGTGCGAACGAGGGGCCTCACGGCAATCTCCGGAAGGTGGGTCGACCGAGAAACTACTGGCCGCCGCTGGGTTCCGTCAGTTGGGCAGGGTTTCTTGCGCCACGCTGGACTTCTTCACCACGGAGGCACGGAGGACGACCTGAGGGCCACGGAGAAACTGCTACAACTGGGGGTAACGACAGCGCGGCACGCAGGACTGTGCGTGGCGCGCGCTGTTACCCTAGGAGTTGCAGTTCTCCGTGGCCCTCAAGCAGTTCTCCGTGCCTCCGTGGTGAAGAAGCCCAGAGTGCCACGCCGAACTACATCGGCTCGACGTGCTCCGCCTGCCACTTGGCGGCCGTGCCGCAGACGGTGCACGAGGCCTTGCCCTTGCCGTACAGCACGAACTCGGCCTCGATGCCGCACGACGGGCACGTGGCCTTTACGGTGCGCATGCCATCGGTGGACTCGCCGCTATGAATCAGGCGCGACACCATGGCCTGCGGCTCGGCCGCCCCCAGCGGGCAGAGGCCGCCCGAGCAGTGCTCGCCGATCTCCAGGCAGATCAACTCGTCGTCGTGCACCGTCGCCTGATGCTCTCCCAGCGGCGCCTCCGAGATCATCACCTTCACCTGCCGGTCGCACGCGCTGCAATACAGTTGATGGCTCTTCATACCACACACTCCTCGTGGGTGACGCCGGCGGTCGCCGGCCGGGGAGAAACTCAGGCGACGGTGATAACGTCGGCGCCGGCAATCTGCGACTTCGCGAACGACAACGCCTGTTGCTGCGGGAAGCCGAACACCGACACCGCGCACGGCTCGGCGTCCACGCAACGGTCGGCCAGCACCGTCACGCTGCGCACGCGCGTCTCGCGCGGCGAGGCGGTGGCCGGATCCATCAGGTGATGATACCGCTTGCCGCGATAGCGGAAGAAGCGCTCGTAGTCGCCCGACGTCGCCACGGCGCGGTCGGAGACCTCGAATTCCCGCACGACGCTGCGCAGGTCGTCCGGCGACTTGATGCCGACGCGCCAGGCGCCGCCCTCGGGCGACTCACCCAGGGCATACAGGTCGCCGCCGAGGTTGACGATGGCATGCTGGATGCCGCGATCGCGCAACGCCTGCACGGCGCGGTCGATCGAGTATCCCTTGCCGATGCCGCCCAGGTCGAGGTGCAGATCGCGGTCGCCGAAACGCAGCGCGCCCTTCCCCGAACCGACCGACAGGTCCACATGCCGCCAGAACGAACGATTGGCGAGGCGCGCCACCTGCTCCGCCGGCGGCGGCTCGTGGCGGTTGGTCACGTCCCACAGCTCCGAGGCGGCGCCGAGGCCGGCATCGAAGCGGCCGTTGCTGGCCGACGACCAGCGCAGCGCCGTCCGCACTAGCTGCGCCGTCTCGGCGCTGACGGCCACGCCGTCGCGCGCGGCGCCAGCGTTGGCGCGCCCGATGTCGGAGGCAGGGTTGAAGCGCGACATCGTCGCGTCCACCCAGCGCAGTTCGGCAAGGGCGGCCTCGAGGGCCTCCTGCGCCACCGCCTCTTTGCGGTGCACGACCGTGAGTTCGGCGATGGTGCCCATCACCGGCACGGTGCGGCGCGCCACCGCCACGTGGCGGCGCAGCGCCAGGGGGAGTGCCGCCAGCGCAAAGGCGCCGGTGCCGATGGCAAGGAATTCGCGGCGGCCGAACGGCCGCGGCAGGGACTGGTCAGTCATGGTGGGCATGCCTCTCTTGTCGGGCACAAGCGTTGGAGCAACCATTGCAGTGGCCGGCGCATCCGTAGTTGCGCACCAGGCCGTAAAGGGCAAACAGCACCGCGGCGATCACGATTCCCAGGATGGACTTGAGCATCAGCCGCTCCCCATGCCCGCAAAGCCCATGAAGGCCATCGACATGCACGAGGCGATGATGAGCACGAGCCCCATCTTCTTGGCCATCGCCGGCACATCGGCCACGTCCAGGCGCTCGCGAATGGAAGCCATCAGCGTCAGCGCGAGCGTCAGCCCGAGCCCGCCGCCGATGGCATACGTGATGCCCTCGAGCAGGTTGTAGCCGCGCGTGGTCTGCGTGAGCGCGAGGTAGAGAATCGCGCAGTTGGTGGTGATCAGCGGCAGGTAGATGCCGAGTTCACGGAAGAGCACCGGCAGGAACTTCTTGATCGCCATCTCGACGATCTGCACCAGCGACGCGATCACCACGATGAAGGCGATCGTGCGCAGGTACGGCGTGGCGGCCAGCACCCACGTGTTGAGGATCCAGACGGCCACCGCGGTCATCACGAGCACGAACGTGTTGGCCGCGCCCAGGCGCCAGCCGGTGTCCATCTTGGTCGTCACGCCGAAGAAGGAGCAGAGCCCCAGGAACATCGCCAGCGTGAAGTTGTTGATCAGCAGCGTCGAGAAGAAGATCCAGGCAAGATTGGAGATCATGCGGCCGCTCCCGCGAGCTGCGCCTTCTTGCGCTCGCTCCACCACCCCATCGTGAGGAACATGAGACCCATCGTCAGGAAGCCGCCCGGGGGCATGATCATGAAGACCCAGGGCTCGTAGTGGGGTCCGAAGACCGAATAGCCGAGGAACGTCCCGGCGCCCAGCACCTCGCGCACGACGCACATGATCGTCAGCGCCATCGTGAATCCGAATCCCTGCCCGAACGCGTCGGCAAGGGCGCGCGACGGTTTCACCTTGCCGGCGAACGCCTCGGCGCGGCCGAGGATGATGCAGTTCACGACGATCAGCGGAACGAACGGGCCAAGGGTGCGCGACAGCAGCGGCGAGTAGGCCTGCATCACCAGGTCGGCGATCGTCACGAAGGTCGCGATGATCAGGATGTAGGTGGCGAGGCGCACTTCGGTGGGAATGATCTTGCGCAGCAGCGAGATGAAGAGCGACGAGAAGACCAGCACGAAGAGCGTCGCCGCCCCCATGCCCAGGCCGTTCTTCACCTGGTTGCTGATGGCCATCGTCGGGCAGAGCCCGAGCATCTGGATCATCACCGGGTTGTCGTCGGCGATGCCGCGCCAGAAGTCCGACCACAACGGCTGCGGCGGCGGCGCGCCCGGAACGATCGGTTCCGGAGCCTGCTCGACGGTTTCGACTTCGACGGCGGTCACTTGCCTCCCTCCTTCTCATAGGCGTCGAACCGCGGCTTCCACGTTCCAACGGCCTTGTTGATCACCTTGATCACCGCCTTCGACGTGATGGTCGCGCCGGTGATGGTCTGCACCGTGCTGGGGTCCGTCGTCGGGTTCTTGTCGCCCTTGAGCGGGTTGGCCAGCTTGCCGGTGAAGCGGTTCTGGAACGCGGTGTCCCGCTCGATCTTGTCGCCCAGGCCCGGCGTTTCCGACTGCGCCAGCACCTTGAAGCCGGTCAGCGCGCTGGTGGACGGGTTGAAGCCCACCATCAGGCGCACGTCGTTGGCGAATCCGGGCGAGGCGTCTTCCACCGCGACCCCGATCCGATCGCCCCGGTCATTGAAGCCGATGAAGACCTTCTCGGCGTCGAGCAGGTCCACCCCCGCCGGCGGCGTGCGGGTCAGCTTGCCCCCCACGAGGTACAGCGTGTCGAGCTTCGCGGGAGATCCCAGCACTTCCTTGACGGCCAGCTCCACCTTCTCGCCGGCGAACTTGCGGATGGGCGGGAGGGTCTTCTGGTACGTGAAAGCCAGGATGCCGCCGCCCAGCGCGCCGAAGAAGGCGAGCGTGATCAGCAGACGCGCCGTCGAGCTTCCCTCGGTCTCCACCGCGGCGACCGGTGTGCCGTGCGAATGTTCGTGGCCGCTCATGACTTGGCCTCCTTCAGCTTCATGGTGCCGAAGACACGCGGCTGCGTGACGCGATTGATGAGCGGCGTGAACGCGTTCATGATGAGGATCGCGTACATCACGCCCTCGGGCAGGCCGCCGTAGACGCGGATGATCACGACGATCGCGCCGGTGCAGGCCCCGAAGAGCCAGCGTCCCTGATTGGTGGTCGGCACGGTCACCATGTCGGTCGCCATGTACACGGCGCCGAGCATCAGGCCGCCGGAGAAGACGTGGAACAGGCCGTCCGCCGCCTTCGCCGGGTTGATCCAGTGCAGGATCTGCCCGAGCACCAGCACGGTGAGAATGATGGAGACCGGCGACCGCCAGTTGAGGTAGCCCTTCCACGCGAGATACGCGCCACAGAGCACGATCACCACCGCCGACGTCTCACCCACCGATCCGCCCGTCGTGCCGAGCACGAGATCCACGAGCGAGGTCAGCTTCTGCTCGAACTTGAAGAGGCCGAGCGGCGTGGCCGACGTCACGATGCTGCTCACCGGGTGCATGAACGGCAGCGCGAACAGGTCGCCCTTCAGCGCGAAGAAGTTGCCGCCGGGGGTCGGCCAGGTGGTGATGGCCACCGGGAACGCCGTCTGCAGGAAGGCGCGGCCGATGAGCGCGGGATTGAACCCGTTCTGCCCCAGCCCGCCCCAGATGGCCTTGCCGAATGCGATGCCGAAGAAGCCGCCGAGCGCCGCCATCCACATCGGGATGCCGGGCGGGAGCGAGAGACCGAGCAGGAGGCCGGTGATCATCGCCGAGCCGTCGCGCAGCGAGCCCTTACGCCCGAGCCAGCGCTCCGTGAGCAGCGCGCCCATCGTGGACGCGAGGACCACGAGGATCGAGCTGATGCCGAAGAAGAACGCGGAGGCGAGGATGACGGGGATGAGGCTGGCCGCCACCGTCCACATGATGCGCGGCGTCGTATCCCGGTCCTTGAGATGCGGCGACGCGGCGACAATCAGGTTGGGAGCGTTCATGCGGCCCCCGCCGTTTGAATGCGGCGCAGCGCCGCCTTGCTGGCCTGGAAGAGTTGCGACAGCGGAATGTTGGACGGGCAGACGTACGAACACGACCCGCACAGCATGCAGTCGGACAGGTGGTTGGCGGCCATCTCGTCATAGCGCTTCACGCGCGCGAGATCGCCGAGCCACGAGGGATTCAGGAAGACCGGGCACGCCTCGAGGCAGCGCCCGCAATGGATGCAGGGATAGACCTTCTCGCCGCGCACCTCGTCGGCGGTCAGCACCACGACGCCCGTCGTCCCCTTGATGACCGGGGCCTCGAGGTTGGCGAGCGACTGCCCCATCATCGGCCCGCCGATGATCACCTCGGCCGCGTTGGGCGTGACGCCGTCGCAGTAGGCAAGCAGGTCCTTCATCTTGGTCCCGACCGGCACGATCAGGTTGGCCGGCCGCTTGAGGCCGTGCCCCGTGACCGTCACGATGCGCTCGAGCAGCGGCAGGCCGGTGTCGAAGACCTCGGCGATGGCCGCGAGCGATCCGACGTTCTGTACCACCACGCCCACCGTGACCGGGAGCTTGCCCGACGGCACCTCCACGCCCGTGACGGCGTGAATGAGCATCTTCTCGGCCCCCTGCGGATACTTCACCGTCATCGGCAGGATGGTGATGTCCAGGTCCTTGGGCTTGGCGCGCTCGAGGGCCTCGATGGCATCGGGCTTGTTGCGCTCGACGCCGATCACGGCCTTCGTCACGCCCAGCGTATGCATCATCACGCGGCAGCCGAAGTGCACCCGGTCGGGGAACTCCACCATCGTGCGATGGTCCGACGTGAGGTACGGCTCGCATTCCGCGCCGTTGATGATGAGCGTGTGGACCGTGTAGTCCTTGGGCGGCGCGAGCTTGACGTGCGTCGGGAAGGCGGCGCCGCCGAGTCCCACGACGCCCGCGTCCTGCACCGCCTTCACCACCTGCTGGACCGTCAGCCCTTCCCAGCGCGGCACCATGCGCGGGCGCGCCGCCTGCAGCGCGTACTTGTCGACCTTGATGTGGACGGCCTGCGCGTAGCTGCCGTCCGGATGCGGCCACAGGTCGATGGCGGACACCGTGCCCGCCGCCGACGCGTGGATGGGCACCGACATATAGCCATCGGCGTGACCCACCGGGTCGCCGCGCTCGACGTAGTCACCCACCTTCACGCACAGCGTGGCCGGCTTGCCGGCATGCTGGCGCAACGGGAGGATGATCTCGTCGGGGTACGGCATGCGGCGGATGGGGAGCCCACTGGTGAGCTCCTTCTCCTCCGGCGGGTGGACGCCGTGCTTGAACCCGAAGAAAGCCATCAGTTGAACCTCGCGGCGCGCTTCACCCACTTCTCCAGGTCCTTCTCCTTCGGATTGACCGGCGTCCCGGGGTGGATGATCGAGACCGGGCAGCGCTCCGCAGCGAGCACGAGCTGCTGGAAGGTGCCGGCGTTGACGTCCTTGATCTCGGCCTGCTTCGCGGCGTTGTAGGCGAACATCTTCTTGTTCAGGTTGGTGCATTCATTGCAGCTCGTGCACCGCGCCGAATCGATGTAGGCCTCGAGCGCCAGCGAGTCGTCCTCTTCCGCCGGCGCGGCGGCCGGCGCCACCGCCGGCGCCTCGGCCACGGCCGTCGCGGTGGCCGTGGCCACCGCAGCCGGGGCTTCCGCCACCGCCACCGGGGCGGCAGCCGCCGGCGCCGAGGCCCCGTTGCCACCCGACGGTTCGACCGCGGGGAGCGTGGAGAGCAGCTCGTTGAGCGCCGTGCTCCCGCCGTGCCGCATGAGCCCTTCGGCCAGGCGGCGGGCGATCTGCTGCGGAAGCTCCTTGTTGATCTTCGCGATCCGGGCCTCGTAGTCGGCCTTGAGCGCGCTCATCTTCACTTCGAACTCGGCGGCGATCTCGTCCGACACCGTGTTGCGCGCCGCCTCAGAGACCTCGATGCCGGCCAACTGGCGCAGCTGCGACCAGTGCTGCAGGCGCTCGAGCGCCAGCAATGCCATCTCCGGCGAGACCTTCAACCGGCGCAGGTTGCGCTTCTTATTGACGGTGTAGATGAACGCCGTCTTCGTCGCGCGTTCCTCGACCGGCAGCTTGATGTACTGGTCGAACGGCACCGCGTACTCGTACAGGTCCTTCGGCAGCTCCGAGAAATGCTGCTTGAAGCGCGCCTCGGTGGCCGCCCAGTCGGCGACGGTGAGCGGGACCTCGAGGATCTGATCCTTGCCCTCGTCGTCGAGGTACCGGATCTCGTACGTCGGCCAGTCGGACTCGGGCGACGGATTGCCCTCGAGGGACAGGCAGTCGCTGAACGAGTTGCCGGCGTCCGGATCGTACGTGAGGAACGGGAAGGCGCGGCTCTCGAGGGCGAAGCGGGCCGCTTCCTGCGACCAGTCGTCCGCGAGGCCGTGCTCCACCGGGCACGGCGTGTAGATGTTGAACAGCGCCGGGCGCCGCTTGTGCAGCCCCTTCAGCACACCCGAGATCAGGTGCGACGCGGCGGCCTGCGACGACTGGTGCACGAACGTGCTGCGGTGGGCGATGGCAATCAGGCCGACTTCCTTGCGGACCTCGGTCTTGCCGTGCTGCGCCTTGCCGAAGCCGGACATGTCGGCCACCTGCCCCGTGTAGCCCGAGGTGCAGGCCTGGCCGCCCGTGTTCGAGTAGACCTGCGTATCGAGAATGACGACGCGCACCGGCTTGCCCGAGGCGAGCAGGCGCGAGAGGTTCTGGAAGCCGATGTCGAGCATCGCCCCGTCGCCGCCCATCGAGATGATCGGCGGGCAGAGGAAGAACTCGTCGTCCGTGAACTGCTGCCAGTTGAAGGCCTTGAACGACGCCTCATCGGCCACGTGATCGTACGTGCCGTCGGCCAGCTTCTCCGCGCGGCGCACGGCGATGAACCCGTCGGCCATCTTGCGCATGTGGGCCTCGAAGAGGCCGACGGCGACGGACGGCGAGTCCTGGAACAGGTGGTTCACCCACGGGAACGGATACGGATTGTACGGATAGGTCGACGCCCACACCGACGAGCAGCCGGTGGAGTTCGACATGCCGACCATCGCGCGTCCCTTGCCGCTCGGACCTTCGGTGTAGCGCCAGCGCAGGTCCTTGAGGTCGGCGATCGCCTTGTTGATCAGCTCGAGCTGGTGGCGGTGCGCCGGGTCGAGCTTCACCGGCTCGCCCTTGCCGCTGGCGGCCGCGCCCAGGTCGGCGGTGGAGCCGACGATGCTGCGCGCCTTCTCCTCGAGCGCCTCGATGAGCTCGCTCAGGTGCTTCACCTGCTTGGCGACCTTCGGCGTCATCGACGCGAAGATGGCCGACAGGATCAGGTGCACCGCGGTCTTCTCGCCGCAGCCCATGCAGGCGCCGTCGCCGCCCACCATCGCGCGGTACGTCGTCTTCTTGAGCAGCAGCGACGAGAGCACGCCAATCCCTTCATCCACGTCACTGACGTTGATGAAGCGGTCGTCGGTGTCCGGGAGCTTATTCCACATCTCCCAGTTGGAGCGAAGCTTCGTGAGCGACGGCTCGTCCTGCTTGATGGTCTGGAGCGCGCCGTCCGGGCAGACCTCGACGCAGAGGTTGCACCCCTTGCACGTCTCGGGATTGATGGTGACCGAGAGCAGGCCGCCCGTTCCCTTGGCCTTCAGTTCCAGCGCGTCGAAGAACGGCTTGGTGCGCGCGAGCGGGAAGGCGGCGAGGCGCGCCTGCACGGCGTGGAACTCCACGTCGGTGGCGGCGCGGCGCTCGGCATCCCATCCCATCTTGTTCGCGACATTCTCGTACGCCTTGGCGAAGGCGTCCGACACCTTCAGCGTGGCGTCCTTCTGCAGGAGCTTCTGCGCTTCCTTGGCCCAGTTCTTCACCACCGGGCGGATGCGCTCCATGCGCACGCCGTTGGTGGCCACGTCGACCGCGGCGGCAAGCACGTCCTCGAAGCTGTTCACGAGGCCCGGGATGGCCGAGTCGGGGCACTGCGTCCAGCACTGCGCGCAGCCCGTGCACTTCTCCGGCAGGAACTCCGGCACCTCCAGGCGCACGCCGCTCATGTCGCGCACGGCGCCGGTGGCGGCCGGGATCGCGGAGATGGCCGCGAACGGATCGGCAATGCCGTCCTGCCCGATCTTGCAGATGGCGCAGACCTGCTCCCAGAAGCGTCCTTCATGGCCGATGCCCATCTGCTGGTTCTCGGCCTCCATCAGCACCGGCATGTGCGGCACGGCGCCCTTCTCTTCCGAGAAGTCGCCGGCGACCGGCGTGACTTCCTTCACTTCGTCGTAGCCGCGGCGGATGACGCGGACGTTGTCCTCGACGACCCGCGCGCCCTTGCTGCCGAACTTCTTCTGCAGCTGCTTCCCGATGCCCTTGAACAACGCCTCTTCGGTGGTGTTCTCGCGCTGCAGCAGCGGCGAGGTGCGGAAGAAGGCGCCCATGAAGGCCGCGCCCTGCATGCGGTAGCGCAGCTCGGCATCCGACGCTTCGCTCATCGCGATGGCGAAGGCATCGAGGCAGTAGATCTTGATCTTGCGGTCGATGATCGTGCGGCGCGCCGTCGCCGGCAGCGTCTGCCAGAACGCTTCGGGCGTCAGGTCGGTCTGGATGACGAAGACGCCGCCCGGGGCGAGCCCGGCGAGCGGATCGCTGTGGCGGAAGACGTTCGGGTCGGGCGACAGCACGACGTCCACGTGCTTCAGTTCGCAGTTCAGCCGGATGGGCTCGTGCGCCATCACGGCGTAGAACGTCGTCGGCTGGCCCTTCTTCTCCGACCCGTACTTCGGGTTCGCCTTGATGTGCATGTCGAAGAGCTCGAACGCGGTCATCGACAGGTTCTTGCCCATCGTGATCGCGCCCCAGCCGCCCACGGAGTGGATGCGCAGCGCGGTGGAGCCCTTCGGCAGGAGGTTCAGGTTCTCGGCCGGCGGGAGCGTCAGCTCCGCGAGGTGCGGATACTTGTCCGTCAGCGTTTCCTGCCAGATCTGGAGCTTGGGCAGCTTGGTGCCTTCACGAATGAAGTCGATGCCCAGGTAGACCTGGCGGCGGCCCGCGCCGCCCGGCAGGATGTTGTTCACCGCGGCGACGATGTCGCCCGGCTGGAGGTCGCGGCTGCCGAGCCCGAAGCAGGCCGAGAAGAAGTCCGGCACCTGCTCGGGACGGAGCGCGTGCAGTCCGGCGTGCACGCCGGCCGTGCGGCCGTTCTCGATGCCCTTGGCCATCGCGGCGCGCAGTTCGCGTAGCATCGGCGGATCGACGGCAAGCGGCTGGTCGGTGCGCTCCATCACCATGACCGCCTTCTTGCCGGCGAGCATCCTGGTGATGAGGTCGGCCGGGAACGGGCGGAACATCGTCAGGTTGAGCACGCCAACCTTGAGCCCCTTCGTCTCGCGCAGGTAGTCCACCACGGCTTCGGCGTTGCTCACCACCGAGCCCTGGCCGGCGATCACATACTCGGCGTCGTCGAGCTTGTAGCCCGTGACGCGCGCGTACTTGCGGCCGGTGAGCTTGGCGAACTCGGCGAAGGCCTGGTCGGAGAGCGCGGCGATGTGATCGAAGTAGAACGGGCGCTGGGCGGCGACGCCCTGCGCGTAGCTGTCCTGGTTCTGCACGACGCCCAGCATCGCCGGGTAGTCGAGGTCGAACATCTCCGGAATGCGGCGGCGCTTGTCGCCGAACACCATCTTCTGCGCCGGCGTCGGGCTGTCGATCATGTCCGCCGGATCGCCTAGGTATTCCTTGACGAGGTCGCGCTCCGGAAGCTGGATGGACTCGACGACGTGGCTGGTGAGGAAGCCGTCCTGGGCGATGATGCCCGGATTGAGCGAGAGCTCGGCGATCCGGTGCGCCACCAGGTTCAGGTCGGCCGACTCCTGCACGTCCTTGGCGAAGAGCTGGAAGAAGCCCGTGTCGTCCACGGCGTGATAGTCGTCGTGCCCCGCGTGCACGTTCAGCGCGTGCTTGGTGATGGCGCGCGCCGCGACGTTGAGCACGTAGGTGAGGCGCTTGCCGACGGCGGCGTAGAGCGACTCGTGCATATAGGCGATGCCCTGCCCGCTCGAGAAGTTCGTCGAGCGCAGGCCGGCCATGCTCATCCCGGCGGTCACCGCCGCGGCGGCATGCTCGCCCTCGGGCTCGAAGAACAGGAGCCGGCGGCCGTTGACGTTCTCCTTGCCCTCGGCCACGGCCTGCGCCCAGCCCTCACCCATCTGGGTGGACGGCGTGATCGGGTACGCGCCCGCGGCCTCGGAGCCGGCGGTCTCGACCGCCACCACCGCAAACGACCCGTCCAGCGCCTGGCGGACGCCCGGGAACTTGACTGCCTTGCCGGCATCGCCGGCCTTCGTCGCACTCATGCTGCCTCCGCACTGCTAGTGGCCGGGACACGCGCAAACTGCGCGCCTTCCAGCCAGAGGATCGCACCGGTCGGGCAGCGCTCCACAGCGCCTTCGTCGGCCTCGGCGATCTTGTTGTAGTCGATGACGGCCACGCCGCTCGCCACGCTGATGAGCCCGGGCGCGGCGTCCAGCGCACACTTGCCACACGTCGTGCAGGCCACCTGGCACTGTTCGAGCACCACGTCGCCATTCACGAGGTTCTTGCACTGCACCAGCAGCTTGTGATCGAGCCGCTGGAGGACGAACAGCTGCTTGGGACAGGCCACCACGCAGTCGTTGCACGCGGTGCACTTCTCCACGTCCACGACGGGGAGCCCGACGTCGTTCATCGTGATCGCGCCAAAGGTGCAGGCGCGCTCGCAGTCGGCGAGTCCGAGGCAGCCCCAAGCGCAGCCCTTGCCGCCGCCGGCCACCGCCGCCGCCGCCTCGCACGTGGCGAGACCGCGATATTCGGCGCGCTGCACGGCCACGTCGCAGCCGCCGGCGCACTGCAGGCGGGCGACGCGCTTGATGGCCTCGCCCGCGTCGACGCCGAGGAAGTGCGCGATCTCCGCCACGCGATCGGCGTTGGAGACGGTGCACTTGGCCGGCTGGATCTCGCCGACCACGGCCTTCTCCGCGAAGGCGCGGCAGCCCGGCAGGCCGCACGCGCCGCAGTTCGCGGAGGGAAGCATCGAGGCCACGACGTCAATGCGCGGGTCTTCCCACACCTTGAGCTTCTTGTTCGCGGCCGCGATGAAGATGGCGAACACCAGTCCGGTGCCGCCGAGAATCAGGATTGCCTGGAGGATGATCATCGCGTCTCCGGCCTCACGCCGTGCCCTTGAGACCCGACGTGTCGAGCAGCCACGAGGCGATGCGATCCACCGCCTGGTCGGCCCCGATCGCCGGCGCCCCCTTGGCGCCCGGCGTGGCCGGCACCGCGAACGGCGTGCGGGCCAGGTCGGCGAGCATCTTCACGTCCTGCTCCATCTGCCAGGCGCTGAAGCCGCCGACGGCCTTGAACGGTCCGGCCGGAAGCGACGGCACCGTGAGGCGCTGCCACGGTTCCTTGCCGGCGTTGGGATCGTGCATGAACGTCGCGGCCCCCTCGGGGAGGAACGCGGCGATGGCCGGCCCTTCGAAGCCGGCGAGGCGATCGAGCCCCGTGCCGTCCACGGTCTGCAGGACGAACGTCCCCGGCGTGATGCAGCGCACCAGCGCGGCGGGCGGCGCATTGTCCTTGACGACGAGGACGAGCTTCTCGCGACCGTCGGCGAAGTCCAGCAGCGCGCCCGCGTGCAGGTCGGCGCCGCTGACTTCAACCACGAGCGGCGGCGCGAACCGGCGCTCGGCGTTGTTCCACGCGCGGAACTCGGTGGGGTCGAGCAGCTTGTCGTGCTCGGCGGCCTTGTAGCGCCCGCCGCGCACCAGCTCGGTGATGATGATGGCGCCGAAGGCCTGCCCGACGGCGGCCAGCGCGGTGTCGATGGTGGCACCGAGCTTGCGCCCGTCGGTCACTTCGGCATGGCAGGCGGCTTCGCCCTTGGCGGCGACGTCGCGCAGGATCTTCACGGCCTTGGTGAGCGTGGCGAGCGAGGCCTTGTCGGCCTTCGCCACCGCCGGGAACATTGCGGCGAACTTGGCCGCGTCGACGTGCCCCACGGCAAAGAGGCCCAACTCGGTGGCGGCGCGCGCCGCCTGCGTGGCGGCGTCGGCGTTCTGCGCCGCGATGAAGGCGTCGGCCTGCGCCAGCGCGCCCTGCACGGCGGCGCGGAATTCGGCGATCGGCTGCTGCAGCGCAGCGAGCGCCTGGGCAACGCGCGGATCAGACGGCATAGCGGGCGAACTCCTTTTCGAGCAGCGCGACGCGCTCCGCCGGCGTGCGCGGGGCAACGCGGCGCGTCTCTTCGTAGCGCGGCTTGGACGGGTCTTTGTAGAAGACGCCGAGGATGAGCTTGTCGGTCTGCTCGGCGAGGTGGCGCGCGGCCGCGAGGTCGCGCGGATCGTGGTGGATCTGCGACTTGTAGATCTTGTCCAGGTCCGGCGTGACCACGCCGTCATCGTGCACCAGCATCTGGATGCGCTCGGGATCCTGCACCGCCTTCTGGAAGATGGACGGCGTGTAGACCGGACAGCGCTGCAGGATGCGCACGAAGCTGAAGCCCTTGTGCTTGTAGGCGGCGCGCAGCGTCGCGTACAGGTGTGACGGCGCCCACTCGGCCGTCTGCGCCACGAACGAGGCGTTCGTGATGCCCAGCGAGGCCTCGATGGGATTGAGCGGCGGGAGAATCGAGCCGTACGGCTGCGTGTTGCTCTTGAAGCCCTGCGGCGTGGTGGGCGACGTCTGCATCTTGGTCAGGCCGTAGATGCCGTTGTCGAGCATCATCGCGGTCATGTCCACGTTGTAGCGCATCGCATGCACCCAGTGACCGGCGCCGATCGACGTGCAGTCGCCGTCGCCCATCGTCACGAAGACGGTCAGTTCCGGGCGGTGGAGCTTGATGCCCGTCGCCACCGGCAGCGCGCGGCCGTGCAGGCCGTGGAAGCCGTAGGTCTTCATGTAGTGCGGGAGGCGGCTCGAGCAACCGATGCCCGAGACCATCATCGTCTGCTCGGGGACCAGTTGCTCGGCGGCGAGCAGGCGCTGCACCGCGGTGAGCACCGAGTGGTCGCCGCAGCCGGGGCACCAGCGCGCGCGGGCGCCCTCGTACTCCGTCATCTCGTAGTGGTGGTCCTCATGCTGGTCGAGGACAGGGAGCAATCCACAGGTGTAACTCACGCGGCACCTCCACGCGGCAGGCGGCCGCGAATGGCTTCGACAATCGACATCGGGCGAAGCGGTTCGCCCGGCACGCGGCCCCAGCAATCCACGTCCACGAGGGTCGCGTTGCGCAGCAGGATGCTCAGCTGGCCGCGCCGGCGGTTCTCCTCGGTCACGTACGGGTCGCCCATCTCGTCGGAATAGTTGATCTCGACGGTCATCACCTTCTTGAACTTCTTGAAGACGTCCTTCAGGCCCGGCTCGAGGGGCGAGAGGAAGCGCAGGTGCAGCGCCGAGACCTTCAGGCCTTCCTTGCGCGCGCGGTCCACTGCTTCCTCGATGGCGCCCTTGGTGCTCCCCCAGCCGACGACGAGCAGGTCACCCTTCTCCTCGCCGTAGACCTTGGGCGTCTGCATCAGGCTCTGCAGCACGGCCAGCTTGCGGCTGCGCATCGCCGACGAGTGCTGATGGATGTCGGAGCTGTAGGCGACCTTCGAGCGATCGTCATGCGAGAGGCCGGTGAGCGTGAACATGCCGCCCGGGCGCCCCGGAATGATGCGCTCGCTGAGCCCCGTTTCCTTGTTCCAGTCGTAGGCCTTCTGCCCCTCCTTCACCGGGGCCAGGTCGAGCGGCGCGGCCTGCCACTTCTCGTCCAGCGCGGGCTTGGGCCACGGCGCGACACCCGTCGCCAGGTTGGCGTCGGTCATCACCATCACCAGCGTGCGGAACGTCTCGGCGAGACGCCGCGCGGTGATCATGATGTGGAAACACTCTTCAATGGTTGCGGGCGCCATCACGATGTGCGGCGCGTCGCCCGTCTGGCCGAAGATGGCGGCCAGCAGGTCCGACTGCTCCACCTTGGTCGGCAGGCCCGTGCTGGGACCGCCGCGCTGGACATTCACGAGCACCAGCGGCGTCTCGGTCATCACGGCCAGGCCGAGGAACTCGGTCTTCAGCGCCATGCCCGGGCCGGAGGTGATGGTGAAGGCCACCTTGCCCGCGTACGAGGCGCCGATCGCGACGCCCGCGGCGGCGATTTCGTCCTCCGCCTGGTGCACGATGCCGCCGAACTTCTCGAACACCTCCGAGAGGTAGTGCGAGACCGAGGTCGCCGGCGTGATCGGGTACATCGCGCACAGCTCCATCCCCGAGGCGATGGCGCCCATGCCGATGGCCTCGTTGCCGTTCATCACGACGAGCGCCTTCTCCGACGGATGCGTCGGGATCTCGACGCGGAAGTCGATGTTGTCCTCGGCCCAGTGATAGCCCAGCTCGAGGAGGGCGACGTTGGAGGTGTAGACCTCCTCGCTCTTCTTGCGGAAGGCGTGGGCGATCTGCGCCTTGATGAGCTCCATGTCGCGCCCGTAGACGCGGGCCAGCAGGCCCAGGGCGAACATGTTCTTGCCCTTGCGCGGGTTGTCCACGATGGTGAGGCACTGGTCGTCCATGGCCACCGGGATGATCCGGTAGTGCTTGGACGACAGTTCCTTCATCGCGGCGTCCCACTGGGCGACGATGTCGGCGTCCTCGCTGCGCGCCCACTTGTCCTCGATCAGGAGGACGGCGTCGTCAGCGAGGGCATCCACGCGATGGCGGGCGAGCAGGACCTGCTCGTTGAAGGCGATCACCAGGTTGGTGCGGTCGCCCCAGTTGGTGACGGCATGTTCGCCTACGCGGATGCGGTTGCCGCTGGCGCCTTCGGGGACGCGCGGCGGCGGCTGGATCTCGGCCGGAATGAGTTCGACGGTCCAGACCCCGTTGCCCATCTTGGCGGAAACGGCGCCGAAGATCTGTCCGCACTTCTGGGCGCCTTCACCCGAGTCGGAGACGATTTCGACGGTATGCTCGGAAACGCGCAGGACCTTCGGCGGCGCGGGAGCGGCGGTGGCAGAGGCTGACATGATCGCGCGGGCACCTCATGGGGGATGGCGACGGCGTGCGCGGTCACGACGGAGCAAAGGCTGTGGCGTGCACGCCGGGCTCGTATCACTTGTGAACCGAGGCAAGTGTCGGGCAAATCACGCCATCGGGCGCATACGGATACCAACCTCGGCGAATTCAAATTCCCATAGTGGTGGGGGCTCCGTCTGTCGGGCAGCGGTGGGTGATTTCCTAAAGGATTACCCTACCTGTACGAGGGTATTTGGATGGTAGAATTCCCGTCATCCGAGTTACGGGTGATTGCGTTGAGAGTGGTTCGCAAAGAGACTTCGGACATGCGAAACGTGCTGCTCATCGTCGGACTGGTGATGGCGGGTGTTGCCGGCGCTCAGGCGCCGGGCGCGCCGGCGGCGGGCGCTCCTCCGCCGACAGGCGCTCAGACGCCGGCCGGACCGCCGCTCGCGAGCTACGTGTCCATCAGCGTGAACGGCGGCAAGCTGCCGTCCACCGACCAGGTGACCGACTCGCACGGGACGCGGTTCCTGGTGGAGTTCGACGAACTCGTGCTGTCGCTGCGCACGCGCAACGAGTTCCGCGCATCGTTGCGGTACCGGCAGTCGCTCGCCGAGAAGGGAGCGACGATGCAGCGGGAGCCGATCCAGTCGATGACGGTGTACGGCCGGTACGTCGTGACCGGCAACGCGTTGCGGTTCATCCCGGACCCGAAGCGGGGTGGCAAGGAGATCGAGATTCTCGACGGGACGTTCGCGGGGGCGCGCATTGACGTGCCGTTCTGGTACCGCAACGGCCAGGTGTCGCGGAAGGCGCAGGTGGTGCTGCGGCGGGACCCAAGTCGGTTCTGATCGCACGGGTAGGGGGCACGGGGCCTGCCACGCGCGACTGGGGCAGCGCTCGCGGCTGGGAGTATCCTCACGAAATTCTCGGGCCCTCCACGCGCACTGCGCGGGGAGGGCCCTCGAGTATTCGTTCGGACACTCCCAGCCGTTCGCGCTGCGTGTGCGACGCACGAGGGACCGGCCGTTCGCGCCGCCCTTCCCTTCCGCGCGTCGGGCCGCGGGCACCGGTGCCTGCCGCGCGCCCCCCGCCGTT
>DASXUN010000025.1 GCA_036504815.1 Gemmatimonadaceae bacterium
GCGAAGTCCTTGTCCTTGTTCGACGCGTTCACGACCATCATCACGTGGTCGTTGCTGCGATAGTACACCAGGCAGTCGTCCACGAAGGTGCCGTTCTCGTAGAGGATGCCCGAGTAGTGCACCTGGCCGCTCACCAGCGAGGCCACGTTGTTGCTGGTGACGTAGTTCACGAACTCCATGGCCTGGGGCCCGGTGATCTTGAACTCGCCCATGTGGCTCACGTCGAACAGGCCGCACTCGTTGCGGACGATGTTGTGTTCATTGGTGATGCCGGTCGGGTACTGCACCGGCATCTCGAACCCGGCAAAGGGGACCATCTTGGCGCCCAGCGCCACATGCATGGCGTGGAACGGGGTCTTCAGCAGGGTGGCGTTTTCGGCAGACACGGCTGGTCGCTCGCAGCAGGCGGAGAGCCCGCGGTATGGGTCGGAAAGGGCGCGAGGTTCGTCCCTCGCGCATCACTGCAATATGCCGAAGTGGCAGGAGGCCGGCTAGCGCATTGCGTCAATCGCCAGCACGGCGAAATCCTCACCGCCGTGGCCGGCCGCAATGAGCGCATCCATCCGCGCCGCGAGACTCGGCAGCGCCGCCAGCGGACGGTCGCCCGCGGTCTCGATCATCAGTTTCACGTCCTTGCGCGCCATCGCGAGCTCGAAGCTCGGCGTGAAGTCGCCCTGCATCATGCTCACGCCGCGTGTCTGCACGATGTTGGCGGGATCGAAGAAGTCGAACAGCGACATCGCCTGCTCGGCGCTCACGCCGGCGCTGCGCGCGATGCTCATGAAGTCGGCCATCACCGCGCCGGTGCCAATGAGGTAGGCGTTGCCGATGAGCTTGATGACGGCGGCAAAGTCGGGGCGAGGGCCGTAGTACACCACCCGAGCAGCCTGTCGCTCCAGCGCCGGCTTCACCGCGTCGAACAGCGCCTGCGGTCCCGAGACGAGGATATTGCCGCGCGCCTGCCGCGCCGCCGCCGGACCGATGAAGACGGGGCAATGCAGGTACTTCACGCCCTCGGCGTTCAACCGGGTGGCGCGTTCCGCCGTCAGCGCCGGCTGCGTCGTCGTGTGATCCAAAATGATCGCTTCTCTGCCCAAGCCGCTGCGGCAGTCGGCGATCACCTGCTCGACGGCGGCGTCATCCTTGAGCACGAGGTGCACCCGCACCGCGCCGCGTACGGCCTCGGCGGGGGTGGTCGCGACGGTGGCGCCGAAGGAAGCCAGCGCCTGCGCCTTTTCCGGGGTGCGGTTCCAGACGGTCACACGGTCACCGCGGCCCAGCGCGGCTTCGACGAAGCCCGCGCCCAGGCGGCCCGTGCCGAGGAATGCGATCTGATCAGCCATATGAATCTCGGAGAGGTCAAGGGATGGCTGAAATCTAGCGCCGGTGCGATAGTTCCCTACCCGCGATGACGCAGAGTCCCCCCTCCGCTTCGAAGACGAAGCCTTTCGACCGCAGCATCGTCGAGGGTCCCATCGTGGCCGCCGTCTGGCTGGTGGCGTGGCCCAGCGTGCTGCAGAACCTCATTGGCGGAATGCAGGGCGTCATCGATCACGCCCTCGTCGGCCATCTCGTGGGGTACGCGGGGAACGCCGCCGTCGGCGTCGCGTTCCAGATCTTCCTCGTCGTCATCACGTTCATCATGTCCATCTTCACCGGGATGGGCGTGCTCGTGGCGCGGCATGCGGGAGCGGGCGACGCCGAAGCGGTGAATCACGTCTCGTACCAGGCCTTCCTCGCGTCGATGGGGATGGCGCTGTTCATCATCGCGCCGCTGGGCTGGGTGCTCGCTCCTTCGCTGCTCGAGCTGGTGCACGCCGCGCCCGAAGTGCGCGCGCAGGCGCTGCCGTACCTGCGCACGCTGTTCGTGGGCGGCTTCGGCATGATGATCTTCTTCATGCTGAATGGCGCGCTGCGCGCCGCGGGCGACGCCAAGACCGGCCTGCGGCTGGGCATCGTGCTGACCGTGCTGAACCTGGTGCTCAACATCACCTTCATCCGCGGGCTGGGTCCCATTCCCTCGTTCGGCACGATGGGGGCTGCGCTGGGGATGGTGATCGCCATGACCTGCGCGGCAGGGTATGGCTTCTTCCTGATGTCACGCGGCGGGCTGGTGATCCACTGGCATGCCGACATGGACAAGTCCATCGACTGGCCGGTCATCCGGCAGCTCTTCAAGTTCGGCCTCCCCGCCGGCGTGCAGGGGATCGTGATGAATCTCGGCGGCGTGATGCTGCTGCGGTTCATGGGCTCGCTCCCCGAAGCCGGGCATGTGCAGGCCGTCTACGCCGTGGGCTACAGCGAGCTCTTCTCGTTCATCACGTGGACGTCGGTGGGGCTGATGGGCGCCGCCGCGGCGGTGGCCGGGCAGAACCTCGGGGCCGGCAAACCCGAGCGCAGCGTGCAGGCGGTGCACGCCGCCAATCGCCTGGGGCTCGGCATCGCGATCTTCGTCGGCACGCTCTTCCTCGTGATGCCGGAGTTCCTGTTCCGCATCTTCGGCATGCGCGACTACGCCAGCCTCGAGCGCGGCGTGGAGCTGCTGCGCTGGCTCGCGGTCAGCGGGCTCTTCATCACCACCGCGCTGACGTACACCGGCGGCCTGACGGGGACGGGCGACACCAAGGGGCCGCTCTACATCTCCATCATCTCGCAGGTCGTGCTCCCCATCGGCCTGCTCGAGATCCTCAGCGCCACCACGACGCTGGCCCCGCACCACATCTGGATGGCGATCGTCATCGGGCACTTCACGCGCGCCGTGCTGAGCATCTGGCGCTTCCGGCTGGGGAAGTGGCGGGAGATCAAGATCGAGCCGGCGGGGCAGCGGGCGTAGGAGCGCGACGCTCCGGCGTCGCGCCGTTGGATCCACACGCGTCAGGCCTTAGGCCTCCGCTGTCGGCACGGTCCGCGCCACGAGGATGGTGATGTTGTCCGCCCCACCGCCGTCGAGGGCGTCCTGCAGCAACTGCTCCGCAGCCTGCCGTGAGTTGCTCATCGAGCCAAGCACCTCGGCAATCCGTTCATCGCTCACGTGCTTGGTGAGGCCGTCCGAACAGAGCAGGTGCACGTTGTCCCAGTGCGAGTCGTGCTTGGTGACGACAGGGATGGTGGTGTCGGCGCCCAGGGCGCTGGAGAGCACGTGCGCCATGGGCGTGCGCGCGGCGACGTCGCGCGTCAGCGCCCCCTCGTCCACGAGGTCCTGCGCCATCGTCTGGTCGCGCGTCACCTGACGCAGCACGCCGTCGCGCCAGACGTAGTAGCGCGAGTCGCCCACCTGCAGCAGGTAATAGGTGGGCCAGACGCCGAAGTAGAGCGTGAGCGTGGTGGCCATCGTGCCGCGCACGCCCTGCGACTCGCGGCGCGCGCGCACCGCCTCGTGCGCCTGCATGGCCGCGTGCTGCAGAAGTTCCGTGAACTCCGACTCGTCGGCCTTGGCGCCGTAGTACACGGTGACGCTCTCGTGCACGTAGCGCATCGCCGCTTCGAGCGCCGTGGCGCTCGCCTCGGCGCCGCCGACCCCGCCCCCGACGCCGTCGGCAACCATCGCGACGAACGCCACCCGGTGCGCGTCCGACGGCAGGCGGTGTTCCGGATCGTCGAGGTTGCTCGCGATGACCTGGATGTTCCGATGGAAGGTCGCCACCAGGAAGCGATCCTGGTTGTCCTTGCGCACCTTCCCCTGGTGCGAGACGCCATAGACGTCGACTTCGTCGTCGCGGGGAGTGCGGGCGGGGGAGGTTGGCTTGGTCATGGCGTCGGCGCCGTATTTCGCAGGGCGCGACGGGCGAGCTCCGGCGCGTTCTGCAGGACGACGATCGTGTTCGCGGCGGCGCGGCGCGAGAAGACAAACCACGAACCGTCGGGCGAGACGTCGTAGTTCGCATGCGGCGTCGACGTGTCGAACTCCGAGACGTCGAACAGGCTCTGGCGCGCCGTAACGGTCGGCTCGGCTCCCATCGCAACCTTCGCCGCCACGAGTTCCCCGCCCTTGGCCGTGGGCCGGCGATAGAACAACTCGCCACCACTCCGCGACCACACGGGCTCCGTTCCCCCGTCCAGCGAGATCTGCAACTGCACGGTGCCGCCGGTCAGAGACCGCACGTACACCTCGGGGCGACCGGATTGATCGGAGACGAAGGCGAACCAGCGGCGATCAGGCGAGGGAACCGGGTAGGTCTCGTCGGCCATGCTGTTGGCCAGCGTGTCCACGGTGGCCCGCCGTCCGGAGATGCGCGCAATGTCACCACCCCGCGTGCCCCGTCCAGGCACCGTGGTGAGGAAGGAGCCATCACCCAGCGGGACTCCGGTGTACTCCGGAGCGATCGGAAAGCCCTCGGCCTTCGGTGGCGTCGTCGTGCCCGGCGCCGCATAGAAGACATCAAGCCGCCCGTTCGACCCGCCGAGGAAATAGAGGCCGCGTCCATCGCCGGACCAGACCGGGTCATGCGCATCCTTCTGGAATGTCGCCCGCGTCGCCTGCTTGGTGCCTACTGAGAGGATGTAGACGTCCCGTCCGGCCGCCGTCGAGTTGTCGAAGGCGATCCGTTGACCGTCGGGGGCGATGCGCGGGCTGTGGTACCGACCCCGCTCCGCGTTCAACACCTGCACTGTGCCGTTGCGAGCGACGCGCACGAGATCGTTGTTGACGTCCGCGATGTAGGCCAGCGTTCCGTTTGCCGCCACGGCAAAGTGCGCGAAGCCCGCGCCGGCAACGCCGACGTCCTCGGCGAGCTCCACCGGCGTGCCCGTCACCCGGCGCGCATCGAGGTCGAGCGGAACGGCAATCAGCACGTTGTCGGGACGCACGCAGAAGAGGAAGCCGCCGGCATAGCGCGCTTCGACGATAGTGATGTCGAGAAGCTGCGTTTTCGTCTTCGAACGCAGGTCGAGGAGCACGGGCGTGCCGCCGTTGTTCACCGTGCCGATCGCCACGCCAAGCGCCAGCCGGCCCCCAGGCAGCAGCTGCCCGAACGTCACCCTGTCTACGAGCAGCGAATCGCCCTTACCCGGTATGCCGTGGTGCAGGCCGTTCGCCAACCCGTCGCTCCAGTAGAAGCTCCCGTCGTCACCGAATCCGAGGAACGCAGTCGGTGGCAGCCCATCGATCATCTCGGCGGCGCCGCCTGCGAGCGACATCCGCGCCATGCTGCCACCACCGCCGGAGTGATAGAGCGTCTTGCCATCAGGCGTGAGACGCGGATTGCCCGCGGTGAGCGTGCCCGGAATCGGCGTCGCCTTGGCGCCGTCGAGGCGGCGCAGGAACAGTTGCGACACGCCGAGTTCCCGGTTTCCACTGAAGATCAGCGTCTGCCCATCGGCCGACAGTTCGATCATGCGCACGGTGCCGCTGAACGTAGGCCGGATGTCCTTCTCGACGAGTGCGAGGCGCGAGGGCGGTGCGTCGGCCGGCCTCGAGCGCGTCGAGATCAGCCAGCCCGCCGCGCCGCTGAGCACGCCTACACCGACTGCCAGCGCAGCAACGCGGGTTCCCGTGCGCGCGCCGCGCGCATGCGCCGACCGACGTGCCCCGCGGCCGGCAGCGGTGGCAACGCCCTCGCCCTGCAGCGCCGACACGAATTCCGCCGCGCTGCCAAAGCGGTCGGCCGGCAGTTTCTCCAGCGCCGTGAGGATCGCCTCCTCCACCTCGGCGGCAACGCGCTCGCGGCGCGCGCGAATCGGCGCGGGCCGTTCGGTCAGCACCTTGGCGACGATCGCCTGGGCCGTCGAACCGGTGAACGGCGCGTCGCCGGTGAGCATCTCGTAGAGCACACACCCCAGCGCGTACACGTCGGTGCGCGCATCGAGGGTGCGTTCGCCCATCGCCTGTTCCGGGCTCATGTACGTCGGGGTCCCGAGCGACATCCCCGTCTCGGTCATCCGCGATCCACCGGTGCGCGCCGCCGCCAGCGCGATGCCAAAATCGGCGACCAACGCATGCCCACCCTGCAGCAGGATGTTCTCCGGCTTGATGTCACGATGGATCACGTCATGCGAGTGGGCGTGCTGCAAGGCGTCACCCACCTCGCGCGCGATGCGCAGTGCCTCGTCGACGGGCAGCTGCTTCTCGCGGGCGAGCCGATCGCGCAGCGTCTCGCCCTCCACGTAGGGCATGACGTAGTAGACCGCCCCCCCGACCTCTCCCGAATCGAACAGCGCGAGGATGTGCGGATGCTGCAGGTTCGCCGTCAGCTTGATCTCGGCAAGGAACCGCTCGGCCCCGAGCACGGCAGCGAGTTCGGGCTTCAGCACCTTGAGCGCCACCTTGCGGTCGTGCTTCACATCGTGCGCCAGGTACACGGTGGCCATCCCGCCCGCCCCGAGCTCGCGCTCGATGCGGTAGCGGTCGGCGAGCGCCGCGGTCAAACGGTCCAACACGCTCATGGCTTCACCTTCGTCTTGAGTTCGTCGAGCCAGTTGAGCACGACCGTGGTCGGCAGCGCGTCGGGACGATCAATCGGCACGACCACCAGGAAGCGCGACCCGTCGGGGAGCGCGTCATAACCCGTGCTGCGCCCGCCGCTCAGGCGGCCAACGTCCTTGCGGCGGAACAGCACTGTGGGGGTTCCGACGTCGCCGGTGGACGAGTTGAAGGACGCGGCAAGCACGTCGGCGCCGTTGCGGAAGACGATCTCGCGCCCGCCGCGCGTAAAGCGCGGCTGGCTGCCGCCGCCCGTGGACACCTGGCGCCGCCCGCCCTCGCCATCGAACGCCTTCAGGTACACCTCGCTCGCCCCCTGCGGGTTCTGCGATTCATACGCCACCCAGCCGCCGTCCGGGGAGATGGAGGCACTGACCTGCGATGACTCGCTCGGATCAAAGGGCGTGGCCGCTCCGGGGCCAAGCGGCGCACGCATGAGCACGTTGCGATCTCGCGACTCGGTGTACAGCATCGTCCGTCCGTCCGGTGAAACGGCAGTCGGCATCTTGTCATACTTCGAGACGCGCAGCGTATCCGCCTTGCCCCCATCAACCGGCAGGCGGCGCAGATCATAAACCGGCGTCTCCACGGAGTGGATCAGCGAGCGTCCGTCGGGCATCCAGACCGGGCTGAACGCGACGCCCTTGTCGTTGGTCAGCTGCGACAGCGCGCTGCGCGTGCGATCATAGAGCCAGATTTGCCATCCCGGCTCAATCTTGGTGACGGCGATCCAGCGACCGTCCGGCGAGAGCCGCGGCTCGGCCCACTGCCCAGCCTCCGGCAACGCGGACTGCTCGTTGCCGGCGCGATCCACCCAGAGGACGCGACGATTGACCGTAGACTCGGAGGCCTTGAGATAGACGAGCGTGCCGGTCTGGGACACTGCATATGCGGCCGATCCGTTCGTCGCCGACCAGACGACATCGGAGAGCACCGGCACTTCGGGACCCGTGACGCGGAGCGCCTTCGGGTCAAAGGGGACCGCGAACACCGCGCCCTCGCGTGTATACAGCAGGTGGCCACTGGCCACGTACCGTGCGTAGATCGCGCCTTCCACCAGCACGGTGCGCTTGCCGCTGCCGTACTCTACCGCTTCGATGCGCGAGCGGCTGAGCGGCGTGGAGAAGGCGTTGAACAGGATCGCCTTCCCTCCCGGCAGTTCCTGCGGATTCCAGTGCGCGAACTCGCGGCGCAGCGTGTCGAGCGAGGTGAGGCGCTCTGTCTTGCCGCCCGAGGCGCTTACGCGCCACAACCCGAGGCCCGGTTTCAGGAAGACGATCGTGCCGTTGGCACACCAGGCCACGCTGGCGTTGGACGAGTCGGCGACCAGCGTGGCCGGCCCCCCTGCCGTTGGCACCTTCCACAACTTGCCGCGCGCCCCGAAGGCGATCCACTGACCATCCAGCGAGAACTCGGGGGTGCCCGCGCCCTCGGTCCCCTCCACGACGGCAACGGCGGATGACGCGAGGTCGCGCACGACCACGTGATCGACGCCAGCCGAGTCGGCGGCGATCTGGGCGATCTTCCGCCCGTCGGGCGAGATGGCGACCACTGCCGTCTGCAACCCGCCCGGCGCAAGTCGCAAGCTGAACTCGACTCGTCCAGTGCCGATGGACTGCGGCCTGCTTAGCGCCCACGCCGCGACCACCGCAAACACGACGGCGGCGGCTACGCCCGCGATTGCCACGCGACGCCACATGTTGGTCGGTGTGGCGCGGCCCGCAGCCGGTGCCGCGAGCCGCGCGTCGCCGCGCCCGTCGAGCGCCTCAGCGAATGCGGCCGCCGACGCGAAGCGATCGGCCGGCAGCTTGGCCAGCGCCGTCATCACCGCCGCTTCCACGTGCAACGGGATCGTCTTGCGCATCATCGACGGACGCTCGGCGTCGGCGTTCAGCACCTTCGCCACGATCGCCTGTACCGTCGAGCCCGTGAACGGCGCGTCGCCGGTGAGCATCTCATACGCCACGGCGCCGAGCGCGTACACGTCGCTGCGCGCGTCGATGGTCTTCTCACCCATCGCCTGCTCGGGACTCATGTACGACGGCGTGCCGAGGCTGAGCCCCGTCTGCGTCATCCGCTGGCCGCCGGCGGTCTGCACGGCGAGCGCGATGCCGAAGTCGGCCACGAGCGCGCTGCTGTCATGCAGCAGGATGTTCTCGGGTTTGATGTCGCGATGCACCACGCCCTGGCGGTGCGCATAGTCGAGCGCGCTCGCTACCTCGCGCGCAATGCGCACGGCGTCGGCAATGGGGAGTTGATGCTCACGCTCAAGGCGTGCACGCAGCGTCTCGCCCGTGACCACCGGCATCACGTAGTAGAGAAGCCCATCCGCCTCGCCGCTGTCGAGGAGCGGGAGGATATGAGGGTGCTGCAGCCGCGCCGTCGTGCGGATCTCGCTCAGGAATCGTTCGCCGCCGAGCGCCGCGCCAAGATCGGGATGCAGCACCTTGATGGCGACATCGCGGTCGTGCTTGCGGTCGTGCGCCAGATAGACGGTGGCCATGCCGCCCGCACCGAGCTCGCGCTCGATGCGGTAGCGGTCGGCGAGGGCCGCTGAGAGTCGCGGCATCACCTCCGTCATTTCGACCTCGGCGACGTCAGCCGGCGCAGCTCGCTGAACCAGTTGTCCAGGATCAGGTATCGCGAGGGCTTTGCGCTCGAAGCGGTCGGCGCCGCTCCTCCGCCAGCCACCGCCACGATGAACCGCCGTCCATCGGGGTGGAGGTCCCAGTTATTGGTGCCGTCAGCATCCATCACGGCCACCACTTCCGGTGCGTGCACAACCACGGTTGGCGTGCGGTCAATGCGCGACCGGAAGAGCGTGTCGAGCGGGGCGCCACTCCGCCAGAAGTAGACAAACTTGCCGTCCGGTGACCAGCGTGGTGTCCGCGCATCGCCGCGCGAGATGTTCCATTTCCCCTGCGGCACGGGAAAGTCCCGCATCCACACCTGCTGACCGCCGCTTTCGTCCGACGTGAAGGCGATCATCTTGCGGTCGGGAGAGAGATGCGGTTCCATCTCGTTGAAGGGCGACTTCAGGTACGGGACGGGAACGCTGCCGGCATCCGCGCCGATCGTGAACGCGTCGTACCCACGATCTGGGGTGATGGCATCGAACAGCAGGGTCTTGTCATCAATCCACTGTTGCGCCCCGATTTCTCTCGAACCAAGAGTGGTCAGACGTCGCTCGGGACCGCTGTTGTCGGCCGGCTTGATGTAGAGATCCTCCGACGAATTAGTGGAGCGCTTGTCGAACAGGATGTGCTTGCCATCCGGCGACCAGGCCGGCTCGTCGTTGTCTCCGTCGAACGTGAGCTGGGTGTACGTGCTCGTCACCAGGTCAAGCGTGTAGATGTCCGTCTCCCCACTGCGGGCGTCGGCAAACACCTCCGTCGCGATTGAGCGGCCGTCGCGGGAGAATCGCGGTTTCGCACGCCGTCCGGGCGGCAGCCGCACGGTGTCGGCCCCCTTCCCGGGATCGACGATGACGAGGCGATTGACGGACGAGTTGCCCGTTCCCTCCGCGTCGTGCTGCACGAGCACGCCGGCGGCAGACACCGAGTACCCGCGTACATTGACGGTTCCTCCCACCCGCTCCAGCACGCGCACCGGCGCGCCGTCGACGCGGTGCTTCGCCAGGTCGAACTTGACCGCGAAGGTTCCGCCATCGGTGGTGTTGTACAGGAGGTGTCCGGTCGGTACGTAGGCGGCCCCCGATCCACTCGGGATCAGCATCACCGACGAGTCGGTCTTGAAATCGTACAGCGAGACCTCACCGGAGACCGAGTGCAGCACGCCGCTGCCGTCGGGCAACAGGAAGATCCTTCGGCTTTGCACCTTCGGCATGGGGACGGGCGCGCCGCCCGACGCCGAGACGCGCTGCGCGCCGGTAGGCCCGACGAAGACGATCTGGTCGGCCGTGCCCCAGTGCGGCCAGAAGGGATCGAACTTGCCCCCCGGCACCAGCGTGACCGCGCCACCGCCGCCCACGGAGATCTTCACCAGCGAACGATCGCTGTTCCTGCGAAAGACGATCCACTGGTTGTCCGGCGAGAAGGACGGCGCAACTCCAGTTTCTGTGCCGGCGATCTTGCGGAACTCCGGATCGCCGTCGAGATGACGCAGGTAGATCGCGCGCTCACCGCCGAGGTCGCCGGACAGCGCGATCATCGTCCCGTTCGGAGAGACCACGACTTCGCTGTTCGGATTCGGCGTGAGGGCGCCGAGATCGAGATCGAAGCGCCGTGCTGGCGGTTCCGGCGCGCGGCGCAGCCATCCCGCGGCTGCTCCGACGACCGCCACGGCCGCCACGGCCCAGGCCGCGAGCATCATCCGTCGTCCGCCCCAGCGCCCAACCGCAGTTCCTGCAGGCGTCGCCGACGTGACTCCCGCCGCCGCGATCGCGTACGAGTAGCCTTCGGTCCCCAGCGCATCGCGAAACGCCTTGGCGCTCTCGAACCGGTCGGCCGGCAGCTTCTCGAGCGCGCGCGCCACCGCTCCCACCACGTGGGGAGGCACCGTCTTCCGGTATTTCGTCACCGGCTCAACAGCCTCGGTGATGATCTTCATGATGATCTGCTGCACCGTCGCGCCCGTATGCGGCGGATTGCCGGTCAGCATTTCGTAGAGCACCGTCGCCAGCGAGTACACGTCGGCCCGCGGCGTCAGGTCCTTCTCGGCTGTCGCCTGCTCGGGGCTCATGTAGTGCGGCGTGCCGAGGCTGAGGCCCGTCTCGGTCATGCGCCCGCCGGCCGCCGCGCTCACCGCCAGCGCGATGCCGAAGTCCATCACCATCGCGCGCCCGTCGTGCAGCAGGATGTTCTCGGGCTTGATGTCGCGGTGGATCACGCCGTGCCGGTGCGCGTAGTCGAGCGCGTCAGCCACCTCGCGCGCGATGCGCACCGCTTCATCCACGCCGCACTGTGTCTCGCGGTTCAGCTTCTCGCGAATCGTCTCGCCCTCGATATAGGGCATGACATAGAACAGGAAGCCGTCCGCGGTACCGCTGTCAAACAGCGGCAGGATATGCGGATGCTGCAGGCTCGCGGTCGTCTTGATCTCGACCACGAACCGCTCGGCGCCGAGCACCGCGGCCAGTTCGGGCTTCAGGACCTTCAAGGCGACCTTGCGATCGTGCTTGAGGTCGTCGGCGAGGAAGACGGTGGCCATGCCACCGGTGCCTAACTCTCGCTCGATGCAATAACGACCGGCGAGCGCGGCGGTGAGCCGATGCGCGAGGTCTGTAGTCACGACTGATCCTCCAGCAGCGCCATCTCCGGCGCGGGGGGTGCTGGCAACTAAGGGGGGGGCCTCGGTCGCGGAAGGCTCTATTGTAAGGACCGGGGACCCCGCATGCCAGCACGGCACCCTCCGGCGGAGCCTCGGGCACGCCCTCAGCTCCGCGCGTTGAGGCCGCTCGACCCGAACTTCTGCCGCACCGGACGCGTTAGGTTGGGAGTATGCGCTCCCTCCGCATCATCCTCACCCTGCTCCCGTGGACGGTCTCGCTGCTGCGCGACCGCCGGCGCTGGGTGTTCTGGGGCGCCCCGCTGCAGCGGCCGCTCGAGTTCCACCGGCGGCGCGCCGAGGGGATCGTGGCGGCCATTGCCTCGCTCGGCCCCACCTTCGTGAAGCTGGCCCAGGTCTTTGCGGCGCGCGCCGACCTGATCGGCGAGCCCTACATCAGCGTGCTCAGCACGCTGCACGACCAGGTGCCGCCGGTCCCGACCACGGAGATCGACCGCGAGATCATCGCCGCCTACGGCAAGCCGCCCGAGGCCATCTTCGAACGGTTCGACCGCACGCCCGTGGCCGCGGCGTCGCTGGGCCAGGTGCACCGCGCCTTGTACAAGGGACGTGACGTGGCCGTGAAAGTGTTGCGCCCCGGGGTCGAGCACCTGATCGACCAGGATCTCGCCATCGCGCGGCGCATCATGGCGTGGGTGGAGTGGCAGTGGCCCAACCCGCACGTGCGCGGCGTGGTGGCGGTCATCGACGAGTTCTCGGCGCGCATCGCCGAGGAGATGGACTTTCGCCTCGAGGCGGAGTACGCCACGGAGATCCGTCACAACTTCGCGGGCGAGGAGGACGTGATCGTTCCCGAGATCGTGCACGACCTCACGCGACAGCGCGTGCTGGTGCTCGATTTCGTGGAGGGTCGCCGCATCGACCGGCTGGAGGTGAGCGAGGACGAGGCCAAGCGCATCACCGCCGTGCTGATCGAGATGTACATCCAGATGATGCTGATCGACGGGCTGTTCCACGCCGATCCGCATCCCGGCAACCTGCTCGTCACCACCGACGGCAAGCTGGTGCTGCTCGACTTCGGCATGGTGGTGCGCGTCGCGCCGGAGACCCGGCTGCAGCTCATTCGCACGGTGCTCGCCGCGGTGCGGCAGGATGCCGACGGCATCGTCGGCGGCTTCAACGCGATGGGACTGATCGCGCCGAACGCCGACATGGACGAGATCAACCGGCTGGTCAACCTCCTGCTCGACACGGCCTATCGGCAGGACACGACGACGCAGGATCGCATCAAGATGATGCTGGCTGACCGCGTGATGCACGCGCTCTACGATTTCCCCATCGTGTTGCCGCGCGACATGGTCTACTTCGCGCGCACGGCGTCATTGATCGAAGGGCTCGGCACGCGCTACGACCCGTACTTCCAGGCGATTCCGGTGGCGTCGCCGATCGTGCTGCGCATGCGCTCGCGCATCCTGCGTTCGCTGGGCGAGACTCCGGCGCCGAGCGTCGCGGAAATCGCGACGATTGCGGGGTTCGCGGCGGGGCGGCTGTGGAAGCGGGTGCGGCGCATTGCGCGGCAGGGGGCGCTTGCCCTCAGCTAGGGCGACTGGTATCGTGTTCGCTCCCCCCTACAGGACGAACGATGCGCCCCCTGGTTCTGATTGCGTTGACTGCCGCCGCCGCTGGCGCGCAGACGCCCGTTCCGCCCGCCGCCCAGCAGATCGCGGCCGCCGTGCTCCCCCTCCCCGCCGAAATGCGTGACGGCGCCATGGTGATGGGCTACAAGGAGCCGGGCAAGCTCGTCGTGCTGCGCGAGGGGAAGAACGCGATGCACTGCCTCGCGCTCTACGTGACGCGCCCCGACTTCCACGTCGCGTGCTATCACAAGAGCCTCGAACCGTTCATGGCCCGCGGGCGTGAACTGCGTGCCCAGGGCGTGACGGGGGCGAAGGTGGACAGTGTGCGCTTTTCGGAGATCAAGCGTGGCAAGCTCAAGATGCCGGTGCAGGGCTCGCTCTACACCGTGACCGCGAAGAAAGCCGACTTCGATCCCGCGACCGATGCCGTGAAGGATGCCGGGCTGCTGACGGTGCTGTACATGCCATACGCGACACCGGAGAGCATCGGCATCACGGCGACGCCGCGGGACTCCGGGCCGTGGCTGATGTTTCCGGGAACTCCGAAAGCGCACGTGATGATGAGCGGAAAGATGTAGAGAGAGAAACAACGGAGAGACAACAGAGAAACACCAGAGGGGCCCGGATTTCCGGGCCCCTCTTTCCTTGCTGACGTCTATTTCTTGGCGGCGGGTTTCCGCGCGGCTTTCCGGGCCGGCTTCCTGGTCGGCTTCTTCACCGGCCTTCTCGCCGACTTCTTCGCAACTCGCTTTGCGACCTTCTTGGCCGGCTTTCTGGTCACCGTCTTCGCCGGCTTCTTTGCGACCTTCTTCTTCGCGGGCTTCGTCGCGGGCTTCTTGGTCGCCTTCTTCGCCGGCCTCTTGGTCACCTTCTTCGCCGGTTTCTTCGCAACGTTCTTCTTCACGGGCGTCTTTGCCGCGGGCGCGGCGACCTTGGCCACCGCCGCCTGCTGCCTGGCCGCGGCATCAAACGCGGCACGCGCGGCCTGCGCCGCCTCGACCCCACCCTGCAGGAAGGCCATCACTTCTTCGGCGTGGCCGGCCGGGTTCACCTTCTCGAAGACGTGCTGCACGGCGCCGTCGGCGCCGATGATGTACGTGGTGCGCTGCACCCCCATGTACTTCTGCCCGTACAGCTGCTTCTCCACCCAGATGCCGAGCTGCTCGGCGAGCGCGTGCTGCTCGTCGACGAGCAGCGTGAAGGGCAGGTTGTACTTGGCCTTGAACTTCTGGTGGGACGCCACGCCGTCGGGCGAAATGCCGAGGATGACCGCGTCACCCGCGCTGAACCGGGGGAAGAGGTCGCGGAACTCGCACGATTCCATCGTGCAGCCGCTGGTGTCGTCCTTGGGGTAAAAGTACAAGATGACCGTCTTGCCGCGAAGCGACGAGAGGGTCAGCAGGTCGCCGGTGTCGGTCTGCAGCGTGAAGTCGATGACTGGCATGGGATGCTCGGGTCGAACGGTGAGCGGGAGGCTGCTGGGATCAACGCGATGCGCTATCGATTGGTACCACCGGACGACGCCGTCCGCCACCCGCTCGTCGCACGGACCGGGCCAGCCGAAGGTGGCCATCGGGTCGGTGCCCGCCGGCACCCGCTTGAACATGTGGCTCAGCCCGTCGAGGACCAGCAGGGTGCTCGGGCGAGCCGCGCGCGCCGCGTGCAGCCGCTCGGCGTCCTGCACCGTCACGTTCGCGTCGTCGCTCCCCTGCACGATGAGAACGGGCACGCCGACATCGGCGATTGTCGCGCAGGGATCGGTGGCGTCACTGTCGGCGAGATACTTGAGCCCTTCGGCGGGCATCATCGCGAGGCCGCCAACCCCGTACGGCTCCCTCGGATTCTTGTACCGCTCCGGAATGGCTTGGCCCGCGCGAATGGCCGCGATGACGGTGTCCATTGCCTCGAGCCGAGCCTCGCGCTGATCGGCCGGCGCCTCACGCTCGATGCGCTCGCGCATCACGCCGAGGATGCCGACCGCCGGACCGGCCAGCAGTGCCAGGCCGGCGGCGCGCGCCTCGTCGGGATGCTCCGCGACCAGTCGGCTTGCGACCACCGCGCCCTCGCTGTGCCCGCTCACGATCACCGGCACATCGAGCCCGCCGTCATCCAGCACGGACCGCAGCAGCGTCAGGGCCGCGCGGGCGATCGTCACGCGACCGTCCCACGTGCGGTGCCGGTCCCACTCGCCCTGGTCCTCGACCACGCTCCCCGTCCCCGGTCCGGCCTTGGCGTATCGCAGGACGGCGATGCCTCGCTCGGCCAGCTGATGCGCGAGGTAGGCGTTCGTCCCCGGATACGAATTCCACGAGGGGAAGTCACCGTTGACGTCGCAGAACAGCGAGCCCGGGATGAGCAGCAGCGCCGCCGTCGCTGGACGCGCCGTTGGTGTGGTGAACGCCGCGGGGATCGCCAACCCGCTGGCGCGCAACACCAATGAGCGCTCGGCGACGCCGTGCGGAAGTGGATACTCCGCCATGTGCCGCCCCCTAGCGACGCTTTCGGCGCGCGGGCGTCTTCGAACTCGCACGCTTCGCACCGGCCTTGGGTGCGCCCTTCCGCGCCGTCGCTACCGAGGGCTTCGCTTTTGCCGAGCGCTTCCTGGCCGCGGGCCTGGTGCGCATATAGGGCGCCAGCGACTCGTGGCCGATGAGCACCGCCATGATCGCCTTCTGGATGTGCAGGCGGTTCTCCGCCTCCGCCCAGACGCGGCTCTGCGGTCCCTCGAGCACCGACTCGCTCACTTCCTCGCCGCGATGCGCCGGGAGGCAATGCAGGAAGATCGCGTCCCTGGCGGCGCGCGCCATCAGCGCATCGTCCACCATGTAGCCGTTGAACACCTGGATGCGCTCGTTCGACTCGTCTTCCTGCCCCATCGACGCCCACACGTCGGTGTTGATGACGTGCGCGCCTTCGGCCGCCTCGCGCGGATCGCGCACCAGCGTGACGTCGGCCCCTTCGGCGCGCGCGGTGGCGATGAGCACGGGATCGGGCTCATAGCGATCGGGACAGGCGAGGCGGAGCGAGAACTTGAGCCGCTGCGCCGCCTCGATCCACGAGTGCGCCATGTTGTTGCCGTCGCCGATCCAGGCAATGCGCTTGCCCTCGAAGGTGCCGAGGAACTGCCGCACCGTCAGCAAGTCGGCCAGGATCTGGCACGGATGCGACAGGTCGGTGAGCCCGTTGATCACGGGGACATCGGCATACTCGGCCAGCTCCTCGGCGTGCGCATGCTCGTAGGCGCGAATCATGATGCCATCGGTCATCCGCGACAGTACGCGCGCCATGTCCTTGATGGGCTCGCCGCGGCCAAGCTGGATGTCACGCTGCGACAGGAAGAGCGCGTGTCCGCCGAGGTCGAACGCGCCGACTTCGAACGAGACGCGCGTGCGCGTGGACGACTTCTGGAAGATCATCGCCAGCACCTTCCCGGCGAGCGGTTTCTTCACATAGCGCTTGTGGCGAATCTCCTCGGCCAATCGAAAGAGCGCCGGGAGTTCGGCACTGGAAAAGTCGAGGATGGAAAGGAAGTCGCGATGGGCGGTCACGGGGGTCTCGCAGAGGGGACTGCAATTTGCCGCATTGCGGGGGAGGAGATAAGGGGGATGAGGGGTGGAACGGGGAGGGGGTAGAGGCCAGGCGAGGGGCGAGGCGATGCGGAACGAGGAGGGAGACCACTGGTGCGCCAGCGATCTCCCTCCTCGTTCCGACTCCTGTCCCTCCTCGCTGAGCCTCTATCTCCTCCCCGTTCCGTCAAAGAATGTACTTTCTCAAGTCTTCATCCTCCGCAATCGCCTTCAACCGCTCCCGTACCACCTTCCCATCGACCTTGACCGGATCGGTCCCCCGCTCGGGCAGGTCGTACAGCACGTCCTCGAGCAGGGTGGTCATCACGGTGTGCAGGCGGCGCGCACCGATGTTCTCCATCCGGGCGTTCACGTGCGCGGCGGTGCGCGCCACCTCGGCGATTCCATCCTCGGTGAAGGAGAGTTCCGTCCCCTCTGCCGCGACGAGCGCCGCGTACTGCTTGGTGAGCGCGTTCTCGGGCTCGGTCATGATGCGCACGAAGTCGGCCTCGGTGAGCGACTTCAGCTCCACCCGGATCGGGAAGCGCCCCTGCAGTTCCGGAATCAGGTCGCTCGGCTTGCTCACGTGGAACGCGCCGGCGGCGATGAAGAGCACGTGGTCGGTCTTCACCATTCCGTACTTGGTCTGCACGTTCGACCCCTCGACGATCGGCAGCAGGTCGCGCTGGACGCCTTCGCGCGACACGTCGGGGCCGCCCATCTCGCCCTTGGCGCCGGCAATCTTGTCGATCTCGTCGAGGAAGATGATGCCGAGCTTCTCCACGCGATCGAGCGCGTCGGCCACGACGTCATCGTGGTTGATGAGCTTGTCGAACTCCTCGTCGAGGAGGATGCGGCGCGCCTCCGCCACCGTCACCGTGCGCTTCTTCTTGCGCTTCGGCATGAACTGCTCGAGCATCTCGGTGAAGTTCCCCATGCCTTCGGGGACGCCGCCCTGCGCCATGTCGAAGGTCGGCATCGAGGCCGCGGCGACCTCGATCTCGATCTCCCGCGTCTCCAGCTGGCCGTCGAGCAGCAGTTGCTTGAGCTTGTCGCGGGTGCGCTTGTGCCGTTCGCGCGCCAGGTCGTGCTCCTGCGTCACGCCCCCCGACGCGGAGACCACGAAAACGCTCGATGCCTCGTCACTCGGCGCGGGCGCGGCCGGCTCCGTCGGCGCGGGCAGGAGCAGATCGAGGATCCGCTCGTCCACCTTGTCGTTGGCGAGGTCCTCCACGTCGTGCTCGCGCTCGTGCCGCACCATGTCGATGGCGCTTTCGGCGAGGTCGCGCACCATCCCCTCGACGTCGCGCCCGACGTACCCCACCTCGGTGAACTTCGACGCCTCCACCTTGATGAACGGCGCGCCCGTCAGCTTGGCGAGGCGGCGCGCGATCTCCGTCTTGCCGACGCCGGTGGGGCCGATGAGAATGATGTTATTGGGCGCGATCTCCTCGCGAATTCCCTCGGGGGCGCGCTGGCGGCGCCACCGGTTGCGGAGCGCGATGGCCACGGCCTTCTTGGCGTCCCCCTGCCCCACGATGTAGCGGTCGAGCTCGGCGACGATCTTGCGCGGCGTGAGGTCGGCGAGGCGGGCGAGAACCTGTTCGGTGCGATTGGCGGGCATCCTTCAATTGTAGCAGGTGGAGGCGAAACTGCCGCCCCGCCACGCGCGTAAAGGGGGAGACCGATCCCCCGTGGAGCTTCGCATGCGCCCCAACGTCGCGCTGGTGCTGGCCCTGTCACTGACCGCGGCTGGCGGCCGGACCCCGCTCAGCGCCCAGGCGCCCCGCACCTACTCCTACGACTTCCTGCTCGATCCCGGCGACGAGAAATCGCATCGCGTGATTCACGGGACGGTCCGGGTTTCGGGCACCCGCGCGCGCCTGGACACCGACGAGGAAAAGCCGCGCGGGGAGAAGTCGTATCTCCTGATCGGCAATGAAGGACGCACGGTCTACGTCGTGCGCCCCGATCGCCAGATGTACGAGGCGCACGACGCCGATGAGTTCGTGCATGTCGTGGGAACGGCGATGCGCGCGGCGGGTCCGGTGATGAAGATCGACGTGCGTGATGTGCGGCTGGGCACGGCGCGGCTTGGCGCCGGCGAGCCGGTGGCGGGTCGGCCAACGCAGCGGATGCAACTGCGGCAGCGCTGGACCATGAGCATGCGTGTCCTCGGATTCGTGAAGGAAGACATGACGGGATCGTCGGTGGCCGAGTATTGGAGCGATCCGTCCATGCCCCTCATGCGCAATCCGCTCTTCGAGCTCGTCAGCGCCGCGCACCTGGCGCTGGCGAGCGCCGACGCCGATTTCATGGCGCAGGCTGAAGGCGCCCGCGCCGCCTTCTTCCGCGGCTCACCCCTGAAGGCCGACATTCGCCTGCGCATGAGCGGCAAGGACAGTGACGACGCGACGCACCTGCGGTACGAGGTCACGAAGATCACCGTCGGCGGCGTCGATGAGAGCGCGCTCGCCCTCCCCAACGGGTACAAGCGCACGAACAGCCGCGAAGTGAGCTTCTAACGACTGCGGGGCGCCGACTGGCGCCCCGCGTCGCTCACTCCGGCTCGATGACCGTGATGTTCTGGTTGGTAAAGATGCAGATCTCGCCGGCAATGGAGAGCGCCTTGCGCACGATCTCCGACGCGGTGAGCGAGGTCTCGGCCAGCATCGCCCGCGCCGCGGCCAGGGCATAGGGCCCGCCCGACCCGATGGCGAGAATACCGTCGTCCGGCTCAATCAGCTCGCCGTTCCCCGAGATCACGAAGCCGTGGTCACGGTCGCAGACGGCCAGCAGGGCTTCGAGGCGACGCAGCACCCGGTCGCTGCGCCATTCCTTGGCGAGCTCCACCGCCGCGCGGGGGAGGTTGCCCGGGTGCCGCTCGAGCTTTTCCTCGAACTTCTCGAAGAGGGTGAACGCATCGGCCGCGGCCCCGGCAAAACCGGCCAGCACGCGACCGCCGCGCAGCGCGCGGACCTTCACGGCACGCGCCTTCATCACCGTCTCGCCGACGGACACCTGACCGTCGCCGCCGATGGCAACCTTCCCGTCGCGACGCACGGCAAGGATGGTAGTCGAGTGGATGGGAAGCAGAGTCATAGAGTGAAGATAGTGTCCTAGACGGAACAGGGAGGGGGTAGAGGCCCGGCGAGGGGGAATGAGATTCGGAACGAGGAGGGCGTTCACTGGGACGCCGGGCGGTCTCCCTCCTCGTTCCGACTCCCGCTCCCCCCTCGCCGAGCCTCTACCCCCTCCCCGTTCCGTGCATCGTCTATCCGCGTGTCTCCACCGTCACATGCTCCGGGGTCACCTGCTCCCCGAACTTCGCGCCCAGGTGCTTGAGCACGCCATCCATGGTCGCGTGCGATCCGCGCATCTTCATCAGCACCCGGAAGAACGGCGACTTCACCCACCCTTCCTCCGTGATGGTGACCTCCGTGCCGGTGCCGTTGGCGGCGAGATCGTACGTCCAGATGCCTCCCCACTGCGACTTCTCGTCGGTAATGATCTCGGTGACGAGATTCGCCGGCGGATGGATCTCGAGAAACTCGACGCTCATCGTCATCCCGCCGACGTCCTGTACCCACACTTCATGACCGTTGACCCGCTCGCCTTTCACCGACGACTTGAAATCGGGATGCCACTTGGGGTAGTCGCCGAAGGCGCGCAGCACCGCCCAGACGGAGTCGCGAGGGGCCGTGAGCTGGACGCGGCTGGACACCTTGTGCTCGCGCGGCATCGACAGGCCGGCGCCGTAGACGCAGGCCACCAGCACGACCACGACAATGAGGAGTTTCTTCACGATTCCCATGGGCCGGCTCCGGAGAATGGGGGCCTGAAGAATGTGCATCCGGCGCCGCCCGCTGCCAATGATGGCTAGATTTCGCGCATGACCTCCCCCTGGCCGATCACTTTCGACGATGTCCTCGCCGCGCGTGAGCGCCTGCGTCCGTACCTCTCGCCGTCACCGCTGCGCCGGTACCCGCAACTGGACCAGTTGGTGGGACATGGCATCCAGGTGTTCGTGAAACACGAGAACCACCTGCCCGTGCAGACGTTCAAGGTGCGCAACGGCCTTTCCGCCGTCACCGCGCTCGACGCCGCGGCCCGCCAGCGCGGCATCATCGGCGCGAGCACCGGGAATCACGGCCAGGGCATGGCGTACGCCGCGCAGCTGCTGGGCATTCCTTGCACCATCGTCGTGCCCGAGGGCAACAACCCCGACAAGAACGCCGCCATTCGCGCCCTCGGCGCCGAACTCATCGAGCATGGCGCCACCTACGACGAGTCGGCCCGGCGGTGCGCCGAACTCTCCGCCGAGCGTGGACTGTGGCTCGTGCATGGCATCAACGACCGCACGGTGATCGCCGGCGCGGCGACCATGACGCTCGAGATCCTCGAGCAGCAGCCCGACCTCGACGTCATCTTCATCGCGCTCGGCGGCGGTTCGCAGGCGGTGGGGGCGATGACGGTCACGCGCGCGCTCCGGCCGTCGGTGAAGGTCGTGGCGGTGCAGAGCGAGGCGGCGCCGGCACAGTACCAGAGCTGGAAACGCGGCGAGATGGTGCGGGGCGCTCCGGTGCGCACCTTCGCCGAGGGAATCGCCACCGGTCAGGCGTATGAGATGACGTTCCCCGCGCTCAAGGAAGGCCTGGCCGACTTCATCACCGTCAGCGAAGCCGAACTCGCCGATTCGCTGCGCGAGTTGATTCGCACCACGCACAACTTGCCCGAAGGGGCGGCCGCCGGTGGCCTGGCCGGGCTGCGCAAGGTCGCCGCGAGTTACGCGGGCCAGAAGGCCGCAATCGTGATGTGCGGCGGAAATATCGGCGTTGAGGCGCTCGCGAGGATATTGGCGGCGGATTGAGGGTATGGAATCCGGAATTCGTTCACGGATCGCGATTCTGGACAGCGATTAGCGATCGCCCCGGTCAATCGTCAGTCGCGGTCCTACGTCGAGGTCATCAATCCAATTCCGAATTCCATATCCTCAATCGTTCGTTTGAAGGAACCCCAGCCCGACCGTCGTGTATAGCGCTGGATGCGCCTTCCGTCCGTCTATACCGACGTTGACGGCACGCTACTGGACGACGATGGCCGGTTGGCGTTCGCCGTCACTACGCTTCGCGAGGTCGCGACGCGTGTCCATCTGGTGCTCACGTCCAGTCGCACACTCGACGAACTGGCGGCGTTCACGGCCGCCTGGAACATCTCCGCAGACCTGATCGCGGAGAACGGCGCGTGGATCGGGCGCACCGCGCCGACCCCTCGGAGCGAGTCTGTGTGCCTGGCGGGGCGCGCCTGGTGGATTCGGCGCGTCGGAGCGCCGCGCCGTGAGGTGCGACAAGCCGTGCTCGATGTGGCGACGGCGCACGGCGTGACCGTCGACTTCACCGATGAGTGGTCGCATACCACCTGGATTGCCGAGACCGGCCAGACACTGGAGGAGGCAAAGCGGGCACGACTCCGGCGCGGCAGCGTGCTGTTGCGCGATGCCTCGCCCGCAGTCGTCCGGGCGTTGCGGCAATCCGGACTCGACGCGGAGCCGGGCGGGCGCTGGACGTGCGTCACGCTGGGCGCCGGCAAGGGAGCGGCCGCTCGCCTGCTCGCCACGCTCTCTTCGCGCTCCGGTGCAATGATCGGCGTCGGCGACGCCGCCAACGACCGGAGCCTGCTGGAGACCGCCGACCGCGCGTTCATCGTGCGCCATCGCAACGGCACGGTTGACCCTGCCCTCTCCCGCCTGGCGCCACCGGCCACCATCCTCGCTTCACCCGGCCCGCAAGCGTGGCCTGAATTGCTGGAGCACCTCCCGCCCGCCGTGAGGTAACCATGCCACCCGCTCCCATCTGGACGATCACCGCGCTGACGATTCCCGACCGCGAGCGATACCTGCGTGAACTGCTGCGCTCTCTCCAGGAAATGCCGGGGGCGGAGCGCGCCGAGATCGTGATCATCTACAACCACGACGCGCGCGGCGACCGGCACGCCATCGAGACGCACATCACGCGCTACTCCCCGCGCGTCCCGATCTCCGTGGTCTTCAACGGCCACGACCCGACGATCGCGGGCGGGCGCGCCATGCAGCTGGGCGTCTGCAAGACGCCCCTCATCTGTTTCGTGGACGACGACACGACCGTGCACGGCGACCTGCTCGGGACGCTCGAGTCGGCTATGCGCACCGTCCCGCTCGGCCTCGTGGGCGTCCCGTCGCTGGTCGAAGACACCGACGTGCGATTCAAGCCGCGTGATGAGACGCCATCCGTGACGGCGGACGGCGTGCGCTACATGCCGGTGCAGGGGATGCTGGCGGCGAGCTACACGAACCTGCTCCGCCAGGCGGGCGGATTCAATCCGCGCCGCCGCTTCTGGGGAGAGTGGACCGAGTTGAACACCCGCCTCTGGCGGCTGGGCTATCCGACCGGCTTCGTGATGGACGGCGCGTTCCTGCGCCACTGGGAATCCGCGCCCTCGTCACCGACGCGCAACATGTGCGGGCGCGAGCGGCACGTGGTCTGGGGACTGCTTTGCACGGCCATGGAGTATGATGCGGTGGACCTCAACGAGGCGACGTCCACCTTCTGGCGGCTCGTCGAGGAACGGTATCTCGCGTACTCCTACGGGGACGAACTGAGCTACCGCAACCTGATGCGCACCACGCTCGAGCTGATGCCGCTGCTCGGCGACGAGTGGGGACGCATCCAGGAGTTTCGGGCGACCACGCGCGGGCACCCTTTTGCCTTCAAGCCGTTCCACCGGTTCACCGAGGCGGACGTGCGCGACGTGAAGCACAAGGCCGAGCGCGACATCCGCCAGTTCCGGTCGCAGGCCGGCTGGGGGCGTCCGTCGCTTGCCGACCGCCCCGGCGTGCGGGGCATCGCGCGGCGCCTGCACCAGACCGCGGCGACGCTGCGGCGGTGGGCGCGCGTGCCAACCGCTTGATTGAGGACTTGGAATTCGGAAATGGAACGCGGGTTGCGAACCAGGACGGCGATTCGCGACGGTCGACACCCGTCGCGGGTCGCGGTCCGCGATCAAAATCCCTGATCCCGTTCCGGATTCCCGATCCTGAGTCGTCAGGAAGCCTTCCGCGCCCTCTCCGTCACCCGCGCGACCGTCGCCTCCGATCCGCACACGAAGACGTACTCGCAGTTGCGGAGGTGGCTGACCTCGCCGACGCGTTCGCCGCGCGGGCTGTAGATGCCGATCTGCGCGCCGACGTAGCGCTTGTACGGCCGCTCGATGGTCGCCACCGCCCCGCGCTCGGCGAGCCGTGCCTCCAGCCACTGGCGCGTGACAAACCCCTCGTCGCTGAACGACACCACCATCGTGCGGGCGCGCACGGCCCGGAGCACGCCGGCCAGCGCCTCTTCGAACTGGCGCTTGCTGTTGAAGCGGCTCGTCCGGTCGCGCACATCTTCGCGCTTGCAGGCCACGCCGTAGCAGGCGGGCTTGTCCCACCGCACCAGCGACTCCCAGATGTGGTAGTTGCCGAGGTACGAGTGCTGGTTGTACGGCGGATCGAGATAGGCGACGTCGGTCTCGACACCGCGCGCGGCGTCGAGCGCGTCGAGCGCGAGGGCGCGCCCCTTCCCCGCGCGGGCGCGCGGGAGGACCGCCGGGAGGCGCAGCTCGAGGTCGTTGTGCGCCCGCGGCGCCCATTGCTTGAGATACGCCATCTGCACGCCGGTGGTGCTGTCCACGCGGTCGGCCGCCTCCATCAGCGAGACGAGCAGCACCGCCTCGAGCTCGGGCGGCAGGGCGAGCGCCGCAATGCGCTCGCGGATGGCGTCCACGCGCGCGCCGTTCTTCGGATGGAAGAAGCGTGAGCGCTCGCAGAACGTCTCGGTGAAGTAGCCGGGCCGTCCCGGCATCGCGTTGAACTCGCCGATCAGCACCTCGGCGTCGCGCACCACGTCGTCGTAGTCGGCCTCGACGTAGCAGCGCGACAGCGTATGCGCGTAGGCGTTGTGGTCGTTGGAGACGACGCGGTAGCCCGCGAGCTTCAGGGCGTGACCCACGCGCGCGGTGCCGCTGAAGAGGTCGAGCACGGACCGCGCACGCGCATCAGCCCGCACGGCATCGACGATGAGCGGCAGCAGGGTGCGCTTGGAGCCGAGGTATTTGATCACGCCCAAGAGACGAGCGCGCGAATTCCGCGCAACCTGCGATTTGCGGCGTGTTGCGAACGCTGAATTCGGTCGTCAGCCGGACCGCACGATGGCGGCCGGCGCTCGGCGCTCGCGCTAGGCGCGCGGGTGCGCCTGCCGGTGCACCTGCTTGAGTCGCTCGACGCTCGTGTGCGTGTAGATCTGCGTCGTGCTCACCGAGGCGTGCCCCAGAAGCTCCTGCACGGCACGCAGGTCGGCGCCGGCATCCAGCAGGTGCGTCGCGAAGGTATGGCGCAACGAATGCGTGCTGAGCCCCGCCCCTTCATCCACCTGGGCGAGCCATCCGGTGATCGCCTTCTGGATCGTGGACAGGCTCGCGCGCCTGCCCCGATCGGAGAGGAAGAAGGCCTGGCGATCGGCAGCGGGACCGACCCGCGCGATCACCTCGTCGCGCTTGCGCTCGAACTCGCGCAGGGCGCGCTGCGCGTGCGTTCCCACGGGGATGATGCGCTCCTTGCGCCCCTTGCCGCGCACCTTCACCTGCCCGGCGAGGAGGTCGAGGTCCGACCGGTTGATGCCGCGGAGCTCGCTGAGGCGGAGGCCGCAGGAGTAGAGCAGCTCGATCATCGCCAGCGCCATGACGTCGCGGTGGCGGCCTTCTTGTGCCCGCGTCTGCAGCGCCTGCAGCAGCGTGTCCACCTGCCGTCGGTCGAGATGCCCCGGCAGGTACTTCTCGATCTTCGGTGAGCCAACGGCGCGCGCCGGATTGCTGGCGACGAGGTCGTTGGCGTGCAGAAAGCGGTAGAAGGTGCGAGCCGCGCTGAGCGCGCGGGCGATGGAGCGCTTGGCGAGTCCGCGGCGCGCGAGGTGCGCCATCCAGGCGCGCAGGGCGAGCCGGTCGACCTGCCCCCATGTCCAGTCGGGATCGCCGTAGTGCCGCCCCAGGAATTCGCGCAGTTCGCCGAGGTCGCGCTCGTAGGCCGCGACCGTATGGGGCGAGACGTCGCGCTCCTTGGCGAGATGGGTGAGGAAGTCGGCGAGCAGGTCGGCCATGGCGAACAATAGACGAACGGGAGCCGAGGTGCGGCACGGCGATGAGAGACGGCAGACGGGAGACGGAGGACGGAAGACGGTCGCTCAATCCCTTCGCTTGCGCATTCTACAAGTACTTTGTATCATAAAGTGTCTTTCGACGACGCCTCCCCTTCTCGAGAACCGGCTATGCCCGACGCGCACTGGCGGCCCCGCATCCGCAAGTTCCCACGGCCGTACGACGACGTCTACGGGCCCGACGATGACGTCGGCTCGTGGCGCGTGGCGGCGCGATGGTGGGAGCCGCGGCGCGTGGCCTACAACGCGATCCTTCTCGCCGTCTTCGTGGCCCTCCTCCTGCGCACGTGGGCTCGCATCGCGCCGGAACTCACCCCGGGGAACATCCTTCGCCTCGGCGCGCTCGCCCTGCTCGCCAATCTCTGCTACTCCACGGCCTATCCCGCCGACCTCGCCCTGCAGACCGTGCGCGCGCCAGGCGCGCGGACCGGTTGGCGCTGGACCATCTGGATTGCCGGCACGCTGTTCGCGGTCCTCCTCGAGACCTACTGGTATCTCGACGAAATCCTCCCGCCACCCTGACCGGCCCCCGCTCAGCACCCATTGCCAGCCTCCCCTCTTCCGTCTCCCGTCTGCCCTCATGCCCTGGTTCCGTCGCGTTGGCTGGATTCATCTCCCGGTGTCCCTCGCCGGCTTCGTCATCGCGGGTGGCGCGCTCGCGTTCTGCGTGCAGGTCTTCGCCGCCGTGGACCGGCGGTCTCATTCCGTCTCGGACACGCTCTATGGCGTCTTCCCATACATCGTCCCCACCCTGTTGCTGCTCGAGTGGGTGGCCTCCCGTACGAACGGCACGAACGGCAGCCATGACCGACGCTGAATGGGCGGTGGCGCTCGTCCTCAGCGCGGCCGCGCTGCGCGTCGCGCCGCCCACGGCCCGTGTGGACCGCGGCGGCGCCCCGGCCGACACCAACGTCCGCCGCCCCGTCGAGGGCGGCGGAGCGGAATCGACTCGCGCTCAGGCCGTGGCCCGGTAGTGGTCGACCACCTTGTACGAGCGGGCGCGCAGACCGAAGACCAGCGCCGCCGCAAACGCGAACGCGGCGAAGAAGAACATCTGGAAGGCCGTGACGCCGAAGCCGGTGGAGGCGATGAGGTTCGTGACCGTCGCATTCTTGACGCCGGCATTCACGACCAGCACCCACAGGTTGCCAACCGTCACCGCGAGCAGCCAGAAGCTCATCAGCGTCCCCTTCATTGACTGCGGCGCCTGGCTGTACGCGAACTCCAGTCCGGTGGCCGACACCAGCACCTCGCCGAGGGTGAGCAGCGCGTACGGCAGCACCTGCCACGCAATCGAGAATGCCGTGCCGCCGTCGAGCACCACCTGCATGAAGCCCACGACCACCCACGAGAGGCCGGATGAGACGATGCCGATGGTCATGCGCCGCAGCGCCGTCATCTCGTAGCCGAAGCGCTTGAACGCGGGAAAGAGCACCAGGTTGTTGAACGGGATCAGTAGCATCACGAGCGCCGGATTCAGCGCCTGCATCTGCGACGACTGGAACCAGCTCGGCTTGCTCATCAGGTCCGCCTGCAGCACCCATGTCGACGCCTTCTGGTCGAAGAGCGACCAGAAGGGAGTCACCAGCGCGAACAGCACCAGGACGCGCAGCACCGCGCGCACGCCCTCCACGGCTTCGTCCGGGTGCTGTCCGCGCGCGCGCTCGAGCTGCCACTGCACGCCGAGCCCGCCAAAGGCGATGACGGCGACGAGTGCCGCGCAGAGCGAGATCACCACACCAAACGTCGGAATGAGGATCAGCGCCCCGACGGCGAGCAGCCCGCCGAAGACCGCCAGCGCGAGGCCCGTTCCACCCGATGCGAGCGCGGTCCGCGACACGCGCAGGAATGAGTGCGGATCCGGCGGCGCCGGGGGGACCATCACGTAGTGCCTGCGCCCCAGCCACAGCACGACGGTGGAAATGAACATCAGCAGCCCGGGGACACCGAAGGCGATGGCCGGCCCGAGTTGCTTGAGGAAGATGGGCATCAGCAGCGACGCGAAGAACGAGCCGAAGTTGATGATCCAGTAGAACGCGTCGAACACCACCTTGGCGCGGTGCTTGTTCGTCTGGTCGAACTGATCGCCCACGAAGGACGACACGCACGGCTTGATGCCGCCCGAGCCGAGCGCAATCAGGCCGAGCCCCGTGTAGAATCCCGCCTTGTTGTCCACGAACAGCGCAAGGCAGAGCTGTCCGACGCAGTAGACGAGGCTCAGCCAGAGAATCGTGTTGTACTTCCCCCACAGGCGGTCGGCGATCCAGCCGCCGAGGAGCGGGAAGAAGTAGACGCCGATGACGAAGGTGTGGAACACGTCCTTGGCCGCGCCGGCGCGGTCCGCCTCGGGCAGGTACGCCAGGAGCGACGACACGAGGAAGACGGTCAGGATGTTGCGCATTCCGTAGAAGGAGAAGCGCTCGCATCCCTCGTTGCCGATGATGTACCGGATCTGGAACGGGATCGGCACCTGCGCGGCGGCGGCGCCGGCGCTCGGGGACTGGTTGCTCATGTCGGGCCTGGCGGCGAAGGGTCTGATCGCACGATCTGGACGACCAAAGATGTCCCGCTCCCTGCTCCGCGGCCACCAGCGCGGGAGTCGCCATCGCGTGGCGCATCGTAGCGGTGCGCGCACGGGAGTGGGATTGGCAAGCACGGCCACGGCGGCGAGATTCCGGCGAAACCCGCCTGGAGCGCTCCCCGATGCCTGACGCAGCCCTGCTGCACGAGATTCGTCGCTGGTACGCCTACGCCGACTGGGCCAACGCCCACATGCTCGACGCCTGCGACACACTCGACCCGGCCGCGCTGACGCGCGAGATGGGAACGAGCTTCGGTTCGGTGCTCGGCACGCTCCAGCACCTCTACGGCGCCGACTGGGTCTGGTCGGAGCGGTTTCTGGGCCGTTCGCCCACCGCGGGGCCCGCGCTGGACGCGCTCACCTCCGTGCCGGCATTGCGCGAGGCCTGGGGCCGGCTCGCCGCCGAGCGCTCGCGCATGCTCGACACGATCGACCCGGCGCAAACGGCGGCTCCTCTCGCCTACCGCAACCTGAAGGGCGAAGCGTTCGCGTGGCCGCTGGGCGACCTGCTCTTCCACGTCTCGAACCACGCGACGTACCACCGGGGCCAGGTGATGCAGATGGTCCGACAGCTCGGTGGGACCGCGCGGAGCACGGACTTCGTCCTCTGGCTCGCCGCCGCGCGCTGAGCGCGCCGGCGTCGCATAGCAAATTCGCGCGGCGCTGTCCAGAGGGGGACGGCGCCGCGTTTGCTTGCCCTCACGCTTACCTCATCGCGGCGGCACGCTACAATTGGCGTATGCTTCTTGGTGTCGCCGGCATGATTGGCTGCGGGAAATCGACGCTCGCCAACGCCCTCGCAAAACGCTTCGGTCTCCAGCTCGCGCTGGAAAGCGTCGACGCGGAGAATCCCTGGCTCGACCTGTTCTACGACGGCGAGCAGGGGATGCGCACGTTCGGGCTGCACCTGCAGCTCCACTTCCTGGCGACGCGCTTTGAGAGCCTGCGCAAGATGCGCGCGATGGGCGGCAGTTGGGTGCTCGACCGCACGTGGTACGAGGACGCGGAGATCTTCGCGCGCGGGCTGTACGAGCAGGGGTACATGAACTCCAACGACTGGGAGCTGTACCAGCGCCTGTACGCCGAACTGCTGCACGCGCCGGCGGCGCGGCCGCCGCGGCTGCTCGTTTACCTCTACGGTCCGTTCGACACCATCATGGACCGGATCCTGACGCGCGGCCGGCCCAAGGAGAAGGACACCGATCCGGAGTACTTCGCCTCGCTGCACACCCGCTACGACCGGTGGATCGAGGGATTCCGCCGCTGCAAGGTGCTGCGCATCGACGTCCGCGACTACGACCTCTTCGCCGACCCGGGCGCCGTGGATGACATCGCGACCCGCGTGCGCCTCGAGCTCGAGAAGGAACTCCCGCAGACCGAGCTGTGGCCGGCGCTGAAGCGCCGCAAGGAACCGTTCGCTCCGGGATGACCACCCCGCGCGCACTCACGATCGTCGTCGACGACAAGATTCCGTTCCTGCGGGGCGTGCTCGAGCCGTACGCGACGGTGGTCTACCGCGACGGACGTCGCATCGCTCCCGACGACGTCCGCGACGCGGATGCGCTGATCGTCCGCACCCGCACCGTTTGCGGGCCGGCCCTGCTGGCCGACTCGCGCGTCCGGTTCATCGCCAGCGCGACCATCGGGCACGATCACATCGACACCGCCTTCTGCGCCGCGCGCGGCATTGCGTGGACCAACGCGGCCGGCTGCAACGCCGCCTCCGTCCAGCAATACATGGGATCGGTGCTGGCACACCGGCATCGCGCGCACGGGCTCCGGTTGCGCGGACGGACCATGGGCATTGTCGGCGTCGGGCACGTCGGCCGTCGGGTGGAGCAACTGGCCCGCGCGCTTGGCATGCGCGTGCTGCGCAACGATCCGCCGCGCGAGCGCGACGAAGGCGACGAGGGCTTCGTCTCCCTCGATGAACTGTGGGAGACGGCGGACGTCATCACCCTGCATGTGCCGCTGACCCGCACCGGCCGCGATGCCACCGTGCACCTCGCCGACGCCGCGCGGCTCGGGCAGCTTCGGCCGGACCAGGTGCTCATCAACACGTCGCGCGGCGAGGTCGTCGACACCACCGCGCTCGCGGCGACCCTGAAGCGGCGTCCGCTCGCCGCCATCGTCCTGGACGTTTGGGAAAACGAGCCCGCTATAGACCGGGAGCTGATGCGACTCGTCTCCCTCGCCACACCGCACATCGCCGGATATTCCGCCGACGGCAAGGCCAACGGCACGGCGATGAGCGTGCAGGCGATCAGCCGCGCCTTTGGCCTCCCGCTGAACGCATGGACGCCGCCGGACCTGCCCGCCCCTCCCTCGCTCGCCTTGCACGAGGACTGCCGCGGGCGGGAGCCGGAAGACGTGCTCTGCAGCCTGATGCTCGCGACCTATGATCCGCTGGGGGATGACCGGGCGCTGCGCGCGTCACCCGAGACGTTCGAAGAGCAGCGCACGGCGCATCCGCTGCGGCGCGACTGGCCTGTCTGGGCCGTCACACTCACCGCGCCTCCGAGCGAACTGATCGAACGCGTGTCGAGCCTCGGCTTCCGCTCCGTGACCAGCGCTCCCTGAACGGATGTTCGTTGCTCGTGCACGGCAGTGCACCCGTCGCGGTCCGTGCGCGGCGGCACCTGCATCGCGAACCGGAGTGAGCCTCGCGGGGTAGCAGTCCCAATGCGCGCCCTCTCGCCTCCGTCCTTGTACAAGTGGACCCCGCCGTCGCCCGAAGCGCGCGCCGCGGAACTTCAGCGGGCCGAGCGCGAAGCGCGGCACGGCGAATGGAAATTGTGGGGCTTCGCCCTCCTGCAGTGCTTCACGGCAACGCTCATTGGCTGCATCATCGCGGGCGCCGGATTTGCCGTCACCGATCCGGAGCTTGGCGAGATCCTCCTCCTCAGCGGGATGATCGTCAGCTGGAGCGGCAACCTGTTCGCGCTCGGCCGGCTCGCGGTGCGCGTCGACCGCGGCGACGTCTAGCGACCCACGCGCGCGTGCGCTACGCCAGCCCGTGCTCCGTCATCCACGTCTGCATCGCCGCCAGCGACCGCTCCGCGTACAACGCGCGCTTCTTCTGCTTGTCGCGCGGCGGATCGGCGAGCTCTTCGAGAAGACCGAAGTTCGCGTTCATCGGCTGGAAGTGCGCAGCGTCGGCCTCACGCAGGTGGCGATACAACGCCCCCAGCATCGTGACCGGCGGCGGAATAACGGGCTCCTCCCCCGTCAGCATACGTGACAGGTTGATGGCCGCCAGCAGTCCGGTCGCGGTGCTCTCGGTGTAGCCCTCGACGCCGGTGAGCTGCCCCGCGAACAGCACCTGCGGGTCGTCGCGCAGCGAGAGGTGCGGCGTGAGCGCGGCCGGGGCGTTGAGATATGTGTTGCGATGAATCGAGCCGAAGCGCAGGAACTCCGCGTGCTCGAGCCCGGGGATCATCCGGAAGACGCGCTGCTGTTCGGGAATGCGAAGCCGCGTCTGGCACCCGACGATGTTCCACATCCGCCCGGCCCGGTCCTCCGCGCGCAGCTGCACCACCGCCCACGGGCGCTTACCCGTGCGCGGGTCGCGCAGTCCCACCGGCTTCATCGGCCCGAACCGCAGCGACTCCCGCCCGCGCCGCGCCATCTCCTCGACGGGCATGCACCCCTCGAAGTACGGCACCTTGTCGAACTCGTGGGCGGTGAATTGATCGGCTTCCGCGAGCGCATCCATGAATGCCTCATACTGCCCCTTGTCCATCGGGCAGTTGAGGTACGCCCCCTCCGGCGCCGGGATCGCCGGTGCGCCGTCCCCTTCCCCGGCACTCCCCTGTGCCTGTGCCCCTGCACCCCACTGTGCCTGTGCCCCTGCCTCGGACTCAGGCATTGTTTCCTTATTCCACCGCGCCGCCCGAAACGCCACTGTCGTGTCGATCGACTCGATGGCGATGATCGGCGCGATGGCATCGTAGAATGCCAGCGACTGTAGCCCGAGCCGCGCCGCAATGCTCTGGGCCAGCGCGTCGCTGGTGAGCGGCCCCGTGGCCACCAGGCACGGCGCCGCGGGCAGCGCGGTCACCTCCTCGCGCGTCACGGTGATGCGAGGATGCGAGACGACGCGATCGTGCACGGCCGCCGAGAAGAGGTCGCGGTCCACCGCCAGCGCGCTCCCCGCCGCCACGCGCGCCGTGTCGGCCGCCGCGAGGACGATCGAACCGAGCAGCCGCATCTCCGCCTTCAGCAGGCCGTGCGCGTTGGTCAGCTCGGTGCTCTTGAAGGTGTTGCTGCACACCAGCTCGGCCAGGCGATCGGTCTGGTGCGCAGGCGTGCCGCGCACGCCGCGCATCTCGTGAAGCACCACGCGATGCCCGCGCTCCGCCAACTGAAAGGCGGCCTCGCTGCCGGCGAGGCCGCCTCCAACCACATGGACGTCTCGCGTCACGCCGCTCCCACGGCCTCGCCCTCGGCGTCCTGCGGCGCCTCGACGGCCCATTCGTTGGCGCACTTGAGGCACTTCCGGAAGTGGCCGCGCGTCTTGTTGCTCTTCGCCTCGGCGCCGGTGAAGCCGCACTCCGGGCAGACCTCGAGCACCGGCTTGTCCCAGCAGACAAAGTCGCACGTGGGATAGTTCTCGCACCCGTAGAACGCCTTGCCGCGCTTCTTGCTGCGCCGCGCGGCAATGTCGCCGCCGTCCTTGGGGCACTTCACTCCGGTCGGCATGGAACGCGTGCCGCGGCACTTGGGAAACGTCGAGCAGCCGAGGAACTCCCCCGACCGGCCGCGCCGAATGACCATCGGCTTGCTGCAGAGCGGACACGGGTAGTCGGTCATGACCGGCGCCACGCGTTCGCCCTTGAGCGGACGCGTGTACTTGCACGTCTTGGGATGATTCTCGCAGGCGACGAACGGCCCGAAGAATCCGCCCTTCGGCAGGAGCTTGCCGCCGCACTGCGGACACTTCTCCGACTCGAGCGCGCCGAGGTCGTGCGCCTCGCGGATGAGCGCCTCGACGTTCACGTCGTTGAGCGACTGCTCGAAGGGGCCGTAGAAATCGCGGAGCACCTCGTGCCACTCGAGGTTGCCCTCTTCCACCTTGTCGAGTTCGCCCTCCATCTCCGACGTGAAGCCCACGTTAAAGACGTCGGGGAACTGCTTCACCATCACCTTCTCCACGCTCTCGCCGAGCGGCGTGGGGAAGAAGCGGCGCTGCTCGAGCTCGGCGTAGTGCCGGTCGGTGAGCGTCGAGATGATGCTCGCGTACGTGGACGGCCGCCCGATGCCGAGCTTCTCGAGCTCCTTCACCAGCGACGCCTCGGAGTAGCGCGGCGGCGGCTCGGTGAAGTGCTGGCTGGGAACGATCTCGCGCACCGGCGCGTGCTCGCCCGGCTCGATGGCGGGCAGGGCCTGCTCGTCCTCGAGCGCCTTCCCCTCGCCCTCCTCGCGGGCCTCCTTGTAGAGCGACAGGAAGCCCTTGAACTTGATGACCGACCCGGTGGCGCGGAACAGGTACCGCCCAAGATCGAAGTCCACCGTCGTCGTGTCGAAGATCGCCGGCGACATCTGCGACGCCATGAAGCGCTGCCAGACGAGCGTGTAGAGCTTGAGCTGGTCGGGCGTCAGGTGCTTGGCCACGTGCTCGGGCGTGCGCGACGGATCCGTCGGCCGGATGCCTTCGTGCGCGTCCTGCGCGTTGCTGTCCTTCCCCGCCCCGTACAGCTGCGGTCCCTTGGCGAGGAACTCCTCGGCGTAGTGCTGGCGCAGGTAGTCGCGCGCCGCCAGCGCCGCGCTCTCTGCCACGCGGCTCGAGTCGGTGCGCATGTACGTGATCATGCCCACCGCGCCCTCGGCCTTTCCGAGCTCGATGCCCTCGTAGAGGTTCTGCGCCAGGCGCATGGTGCGCTTGGAGCCGAAGCCGAGCTTCTTGGCCGCTTCCTGCTGCAGCGTGGACGTGGTGAACGGCGCCGCCGGATTCTTGCGGCGCTCGCGCCGCTTGATGTCGGTGACGTCGAACGTCTTGCGGCCGGCGAGGTCGCGCAGGATCGCCTGCGCGGCCGCCTCGGTGGCGATCTCCGGCTTGTGGCCGTCGATGTGATGCAGCTTGGCGGTGAATGCCTGGCCGTCATGCTCGAGCGTGGCGGCAATCGTCCAGTATTCCGTCGGCCGGAACGCGCGAATCTCCCGCTCACGCTCCACGAGCATGCGCAGCGCCACGGTTTGCACGCGCCCCGCGGAGAGCCCCTTCTTGACGGTCTTCCACAGGAGCGGGCTCGCCTTGTAGCCGACCAGGCGGTCGAGGACGCGGCGCGCCTGCTGCGCGTCCACCTTGCGCTGGTCGATCTCGCCGGCCGAGTCGATGGCCTTGGTCACCGCCTCCTTGGTGATCTCGTGGAACAGCACGCGCCGGATCGGCGGGCCGTTCCGGCGGGCCACCTGCCCGCGCACATGCCAGGCAATCGCCTCGCCCTCGCGGTCAGGGTCGGTCGCGATGAAGACGGAGCGCGCATTCTTCGCGGCACTCTTGAGTTCGGCGAGCGTCTTCTCCTTGCCGGGGATCGTCACGTATTCCGGCTCGAAGCCGCGTTCGACGTCGATGCCGAGGGTGCGTTCGGGGAGGTCGCGGACGTGGCCCACCGTGGCCTTCACGGCATACGCGCTGCCGAGATACTTGCCAATGGTCTTGGCCTTGGCGGGCGACTCGACGATGACGAGCGCCCGACCGGCGGCGTGCGCCTCGCTCTCCGCGTCGTGGAGCTCTTCGCTCGCGGCAGAGCGCGGCGCGCTCTTGCGCGCGGCGGTCTTCTTGCGGGTGGTGGTCTTCTTCTTGGCGGCCATCGGTCTAGTGCAAGGTCCCGGGTTCCGGGAGTGTACCTGAATCAGCGAGCCCGGCGCTCTCCATCAGGGCGCGCAGGTCGTCGAGGGCGATGCGTCCTTCGAGTTGCAGCAGGGCGCGCTCGATCACCTGCTCGAGCTCCGCCGCATTGAGAATCCCCGCTCCACTGAGGGCGAGCAGGTGGCCCCACGCTTCAGGCGCGAAGCGGCCGCGTTCGTGCGGACCAAGGACGCGAAAGGTCATCGTTTATGGTAGTAGACAACTATAGAGGTCGTTCCGACAGTCTACCGACCGTCGGGCCTCAATCCTAGTGTCGTCCTCAACGGCCGGCAAGCGCCAATATCGCCTCGGCCGCCTCCGCTGGCGTCATCGATTCGACGCTAAGCGTATGATCTGCTTGCAGATAGTAGGCCTCACGCGCTGTCAATAACGTAGTCAGCGCGGCCAGCGCATCGTCCCCCGCAAGCAACGGACGATGCTTGATCCCGGCCCCGAGGCGCTCCAGCGCGCGAGCCGGAGAAAGCTGCAGCCAGATGAGCTGCGAGGGGGGGCGGACCAGTTCAACGAGCCCGGACACGGTGATCCAGCCGCCGCCGGGCGCGACCACCGCGGGCGTTTCGGTCCGCGCGAGACGTTCCGTCGCCGCGCGCTCCAGCGCACGGAATTGCGTCTCGCCGTGGCGAGTGAAGATCTCGCGCACGCTCATCCCCGCCTGCCTCGTGATCTCGTCGTCGAGGTCAACGAATGGCCACCGCAGCCGGCGGGCCAGCTCGCGGCCGACCGTGGACTTCCCCGCCCCCGGAATGCCGACGAGAACGAGATGTGCGGCCGTCGCCACGTCAGCCCAGCCGGCTTGCCACGTGCGCCAGGTACGTCTCGAGATTGCGCCGCAATTCGGCCATCGAGTCGCCGCCGAACTTCTCGACCATCGCGTCCGCGAGCACAAGCGCGGCCATCGCCTCGGCAATCACGCCCATCGCCGGGACGGCCGTGACGTCGCTGCGCTCGGCCACCGCCTCGGCGCTCGCGCCCGTCGTCGTGTCGACCGTGCCGAGGGGACGCATCAGCGTGCTGATCGGCTTCATGGCGACCCGAATGACGAGGGGTTCGCCAGTCGTCATGCCGCCCTCGGTGCCGCCGGCCCGGTTGGTCTTGCGCCGCACGTTGCCGCTGCGCGTGCGCCCCGGGGCCATCTCGATCTCGTCGTGCACCTCGGCGCCGGTACGACGCGCCGTTTCGAAGCCCAGCCCGAGCTCCACGCCCTTCACCGCGGGGATCGAAAGCATGGCCTGCCCCAACCGGCCGTCGAGGCGCCGATCCCAGCTCACGTGCGACCCTAGCCCCACCGGGAGCCCGTCCACCACCACTTCGCAGATGCCGCCCAGGGTGTTCCCGTCCTTCTTGGCCGCATCGATGCGCGCAATCATCTGCTGCTCGGCCTGCGGGTCGAGCGTGCGCAGGGGCGAGGCATCGGCGGCGGCGTTCAGGTCGACGGGGAGAACGTCGGGGCGCTGGGCATCGATGCCGCCGAGATGCACCAGGTGCGAGCCGACGGTGACGTCGCATTCGGCGAGCAGGCGGCGCGCGATGGCGCCCGCGGCGACGCGCGCGGTCGTCTCGCGCGCGGACGCGCGCTCCAGGATGTCACGCGCGTCGTCGCGGTCGTACTTCAGCAGGCCGGACAGGTCGGCGTGCCCGGGGCGCGGGCGGTGCACGGCGCGCTTGCGCGCGCCGGCCGAGTCCTCGTCACGCGGCGCCGGGTCCATGATCTCCTGCCAGTTCTTCCAGTCGCGATTGCGAATGAGCATGGCGACGGGTGAACCCAGCGTTTCACCGGCCCGCACGCCCGAGAGGAATTCGACCTCGTCGCGCTCGATCTGCATGCGGCGCCCGCGGCCGTAGCCTTGCTGCCGTCGCGCAAGATCGATGTTGACCTGCTCGGCGAGGAGGGAGAGGCCGGCGGGAACGCCTTCAACAATCGAGACCAGCGCGGGGCCGTGGGATTCGCCGGCTGTGGTGAAGCGGATTGTCACGGTAGGGATGGCGGATGGCGGATGGCGGATGGCCGATGGCAGAGCGGGGGCGGCCACCGGCCGCCCCCGCTCAAACTAACAACCCAGACCCGATCCCGTTACGGCTTCCTGGTGTCCCGTTGGGGCCGGACGATCTCGCCGTCATCGAGGATGTGCGGCGTGATCAGGATGATGAGGTCCTGCTTGCGCTCGACCGTGTCAGTCTCGCTGAACAGCCGGCCGATCAGCGGGAGCGAGCTGAGGATCGGAATGCCGGTGCGGTTCTTGGAGACCGACGTCTGGGTCAGGCCACCGATCACCGCGGTCTCGCCGTCGCCGACGAGCACCTCATTCTTCGAGTTGCGCTTGTTCGTGTTTGGCCCCGCCGACGTGATCTGGACAAGCTGCTCCTGCGACGCCGTCACGATCAGGTTGAGCTGGCGGTTGGCGGTGACGCGCGGCGTCACCGTCAGGGTGATGCCGATCTCCTTCGTCTGGATCTGCGGCGCCACCGAGTTGATCTGTCCGGCCGGCACCGGCGGCGTGAGCAGGTACGACAGGGTCGAGCCGGAGAAGAGCGTCGCCTCGGTGTTGTCGAGGGTCGTGATGCTCGGCTCCGCCTGGATGTCGGAGAGCTGCTCCTGCGACAGTGCGTCGAGGAAGGACGTCAGGTTGAACCCGCCGATCGCCATGTTGTAGATGAGGCTGACGGCGGCGTCGGTCTTGTACTGGCGCCCGGCGTTGGCGATGCCGGTGAACGCGTCACCGGTGAGGTCCACGCGGAAGTCGCCGGGGACCACGGTGTTGTTCACGATGCGCGGAACGAGCTTGTTCTGGAACGTGGTGCTCGTGCCGAGGTCGTAGCTGATGCCGAGCTTCTCCGTCCCCGTGCGGTCCACCGCGATGATCTTCGCCTTGATGGCGACGAGCGGCGTGCGGACATCGAGGTCCTTGATGAAGCCCATGACGTCACTGAGGCGCGCCTGGGTCTCGGTGATGATCAGCGAGTTGGTCTTCTCGTCGGTGGTCACCGAACCGCGGCCGCAGCCAGCGGTGGAGATGGACGTCGCGCCCGGAGCGGCACCGGCGGCACCCGCCGCCGCGGCATCGGCACCCGCCGCGGCCGGCGCCGGCGCCGGCGCGCCGCCCTTGCTGCACCCTGCATTCAGCAGGCCCATGATGGTCGTGGCCAGCGTTCCCGCCTTGGCATAGTTCACCTGGACGATCTGGCTGACCAGCGGTTCCTGCCCCTGACGGTCGGAAATGTTCTTGTAGCTGTCGACCGTGATGATGCCCGACGTGTCTTCGATGGCGGTCAGGCCGGCCGACGAGAGGATGGCGGCGAGCGCCACATCCCACGGCTTGTCCTTGATCTCCATGAAACCGATTTTCGTGTTGGCCACGCCGGCGCCAGCGACGATCGTCTTGTTGGCAAAGGTCGCGAACGATCCAATGACGTCGCGGATTTCGGTGTCCTTCTCGTACGTCACCGTGATGCGCGGCTGCTCGTACGCCGACGACGCGGCGGGCGCCGCGGGCTTCACCGGCCCGGCCTGCGGCTGGGCCTCGACCGCGCGCGGCGCGGCGGCCGGCGCTGGCGTGGCCGCGTTGCCGCCCAGGTGCCACGCGGCAAACTGGTCCGGCCCGCTGACCGCGATGCGCACGTCGTGCTCGCCGCGGATCACCGAGTAGTCGCGTGGCCCGTCGATGTCGAGCACGAGCCGCACGACGTCCGGCTTGGTCTGGGCCACGCGGACGTTGATGATGCCGCCGCGCGAGACCTTGTCGTAGAAGCGCGCGGGGGCGGTCAGCGTGGCGCCGCGGAAGTCGACGACGATGCGCCGCGGGTTATTGAGCGTGAAGTCGACGACGTCCACCGCTCCCTCGATGGCCACCACCACTTCGGCGCGCCCGGCGGCAGGCACGACGCTGAGCGCCGTCACCGACGAAGGTGCACGCGGCGTCTCCGACGCGGCGGTGGCGCTTCGCGCGCCGACGGTCAGCGCGGCCGCGATCGCGGCCAGCTGGAAGACTCGCCTCATGGCTTCCCCTTGGTCTGCTGGGTCTGCTGCGTAGTGTTCAGCTTCAGGACTTCCTGACGGCTGAACCCATACTCTTCGATGGTCAGTACGACTTCCTGCGGCCGGATCTGCGACACCCGCGCCCGGCCGAGCTTCTGCCCGGGCTTGGCGCGATACTGCTGACTGGTGGTGACGTCCCGCATCACCGCCACCGAGTTGCGCCCCGCCGGATCATAGATGACGCCGACGAGCTTGAGGTCGGCGACCAGCGGCCGGATCTCGCCGGTTTCGATGGGCGACGAGAATGGATCGCGCCGCCCTTCGCTCACGTAGGCGAAGACCTCGCGCTCGAAAGTGATGCGGTTGGAGTCCTTGGCGGCCGCGACCGGCCCCACCGAGCCGGGCGTCGGCTTCGCGGGCGCCTTGACCGCCGGCTTGGCCGCCGGCTTGGCCGCCGGCTTGGCCGCTTGCGTCCCCGGGCTGGCCGCGGCCGTCTGCGCGTTGGTCGCCGCGACGTTCTTCCGGGCCTGCTCAATGGGCTTCTTGATGGACGGCGGCAGCTGCGCCGACGCGATGGACGCGCCGGCCAGCACCGCGAGGAACACGCTCGCGCGTCGCATCATCCCTTCCTCCCCGGTTTGGGAGGAGCGCCGTTGCCGTTGTCGTCCGTCAGCGACGTCTTCACCGCGTACGCCTGGATGATGAAGTTCGCCTGCAGCGGCACGCGGTCGGGCGACGCCTGCATCTTGGCCCCGGCGCCGCCGGCAACCCCCGAGATCTGCAGCGTCAGGCCGAGCGGCGCGACGATCCGCGTCATGGACGCGATGCTCGTGAGCAGCTCGCCGATTTCGTGGTAGTCGCCGATGGCGCGCAGCTTGTAGCGATAGGTGTCGAACTGCTCGCCCTGGATCACGGGCTCCGGCTCGATGTAGCCAATCTCGAGACCGACGCGGCGCGCCGCCGTCGAGACCTGCTCGAGCAGGGCCGGCACTTCGTTGCCCGCCGGCACCAGCGTGCGCATCAGCTCGAGGTTGGCGCGGAGGCGCTGCGATTCGGCGCGAATGGTCGCGACCGAGCCGCGCGCGAGCTGCGCCTTGGCGCGCTGGTTGCCCGCGTCGAGCGAATCGACGTGCGTGGCGATCGTCGCGAGCGACTCCTGCTTGGGCGAAAAGACAAAATACCAGTACGCGCCCGCCCCGATCACGCCGAGGAAGGCGAGGAGGAAGAGCAGCTGGTCGCGTTGGTTCGTTGGGAGTCCGGCCATGGGCTACCTCACCGACACGGTGAACGGCACCGTACGCAGCACCGTGGGATCGGGCTTCTCGTACTGCAGGTCGAGGCGGAACTCGGTCGCTTCCTTGCCCTGCTGCATGATCACGTCGCTGCGCACGAGCGTCACGTTCATCAGGAACGGCGACGCCTCGAGCGCCTTCATGAACCGCGTCAGCGCCTGGATGTCGACCGTGTTGCCGACCACCTGCAGCCGCAGCACGTTGTCGTCCTCCGACGCCGGCACCGGCGCGCCGCCGGGCCCCTTCTTGGGCGCGGCCTTCGACACGCCGGCCTGCACCTCGGGCGGATCGGTCGACACGGTGCTGGTCTGCACGACCGAGCGCAGCCACACGTACGGCGGCATGGCCCGGCTGATTTCGTCGAGGATGTGCGGCCAGATGAGGCGCGTGCCGTCGATCGCCGAGATGACGGCGATCTGGCGCTGCACCGAGTCACGCTGCGCCTCGGCCTTCGACCGTTCGGCGATGACCGACGCATAGCGCGTGGAGTCCTGCACCGCCTTCTGCTCACGCTCGGTGAGCGACGACTCGCGGTTGGACTGGTAGAACCACATGGCGCCGATGGCGAGGAGGCCCACCGCCACGCCGCCGATGGCGGCCATGAGCCACGGATCGCGCACGCGCGACGAGAAATCCTTGAACACCTCGCCGACGCTGCCGAGGTTGAACGAGGAACCCCCGCTCCGCGTCTTCTTGCGCGCGCCGGGTAGGAGATTGATTTCAATCATGATGCGCTCTGGGCCCGGGTCAGGCGGGCTGGCGCAGCGCCAGACCGATAGGGAGCATCAGCAGGGGCGCTACTTCGTCCGTGACGAGGGGATCAAAGGCCCCGTCGCGGACCCGCAGGTTGGCCAGAGGATTGGCGTGCTCGACTTGCACGCGCAGGCGCGCCGCAAGCACGTCGGAGAGCCCAGGAATGCGCGAACCGCCGCCGCACATGTAGACCGCGCGCATCGGCGCGGCATTGCGCGACGACGACGCCAGGAAGGCGGCGGCGCGCTCGATGCCGACGGCGATTTCCTCGCCGCGCCCTTCGAGCACCGCGTCGAGGTGCGGCGAGCGGTCGTAGCCCTCGAGGAGTTGCGACGCCTCATCCGCCCCCAGTCCGCGCTCGCGCTGCAGGTCCTCGCGGAACCGGCGCGTGCCGACCGACAGGTCACGGGTGAGGATCGGCACGCCCTCGTCGAGGATGTTGATGTTCGTGACTTCGTGCCCGATGTTGACCAGGCCGACGACCCCCTGCATCGCGTCGGGATAGCTCAGCTCGAACGCGTTGTGCAGCGCGAAGGCGTCGACGTCCACGACCGCCGGGTTGAGCCCCGCATCGGCGAGCAGCCGCAGCTTGGCCTCGACCAGCTCGCGCTTGGCGGCCACCAGCAGCACGCTCATCTCGGGGCCGTCGCCGGCCGGATCGAGGATCTGGAAGTCCAGTTCCACCGATTCCATGTCGAACGGCACGTGCTGTTCCGCCTCCCAGCGCATCAGCTCGCGCGCCTGCTGCTCCTTCACGCGTTCGATCTGGATCTTCTTGATGATGACGTCGCGGCCGCCCACGGCGGCGACGACGTCCTTGGCCGTGACGCCGGCCGCCTGCATCGTGGCCTGAATCGCGTCGGCGACGATCTGGGGATCCATCACCTCTCCCTCGACGATCGCGTCGGCGAGGAGGGGAGTGATGGCCACCTTCATCAGCTCAGGCTCGGTGCGGGAATGGTCAATCACGGCCACCTTGACGAGGCCGGATCCGACATCGAGCCCTACTGAGGTCTTCTTGCGACCGAAGAGCGCCATCTGCGAACCGGCCCTCAGGCGAGGAGTGCGATCAGGCAACCGCGCACCGCGCGGCATCCCGACGATGGACCACGTGTTCGCGTGCTGGAACCGCAAAGTTGCAGACGGTTACCGCACGCGGTCAATAGTTGTAACACGCGCAAATTGCTGGCTTGGCTTGCAGTTACGCCAACTCAGCAATCCGCGGCATCACCCCCAACCCCTGACCTGACAGTCGGGTACGGCGAGGGTTCCGCCCCATTATCACGAGCGGGGGTGGATATAGGTAACAGCCCGGGCGTCACCTTGATGGCAACCGGATCCATCCGGCCGCCGTGGCGGAGGCCCAGCGACCGCGGCCGACCGAGTCGGGAATCCACCTCACGAGCAGCCGATACGACGCACGTGCGGTCCCCTGGACCAGCGGTGCCCCCGCCTCCAATTCGACAAGGGCGTAGGGCGCCGCCGCGCCGATCAGGCGCCACGACGCCTGCGCTCGCCCGGCGCGGCTGGTCCCGCTTCCAATGAGCGCACCCGGAATCATCCCGTCGCAGCAGGTGCTGTCCGGTGCGAACGCCAGCGCCGCGGCGCCGCCGCTCGCCGCCGCCACCGCCAACTCGGCGCGCGCGACGTCCAGCGCCGCTTGGCGGGTGGCCAGCAGGGCGCGCTGGGCGCTGACGGCCACAGACATCGCCATGACGAGCAGGGCGGCCAGCACCACGGGGAGCGCAAACCCGTGGGCGCGGCTCACGGCGCGGGGCCCACGGGAAGGCGTGCCGCGCGCTCCGATTTCCGCCCGGCCACGCTGGTCCGAACGGCGACGTCCACGGCGAGTGTTCGTCCATCGGCGCGCGGGACGATGCGGAGTTCCAGGCCGCGCTGCACGGGCGGGGCGAGCGGCCCGGCGATGGGTTGCGCCGCCCCGCAGGTGGGCGTGCACGAGCGCTCCCCGAACCACCAGGTTCCGTCGCCCGCCCGGTACTGCGTGTACCGGACCACGCGCCAGACGCGCACGGGAACCGCAAGCGCCGGGACGGTCGTCGGGACCACGGCGCCTAGCAGGAGCCGCGTCCCACCGGCCGGGCAGGAGGCCGAGGCCTGCTGGGTGCCCACGGCCGCGATCGTGGCGCGCCACTCCGCGTGCAGGCTGGTATCCACCAGCGCGAGGGAATCACCGGCCCGGGCGGGACTCCACCATGCCTCCGACGCCGACACAATCAGGCGCGCGGCATCGTGATCGCACGCGCGGGCGAACAGGCGCAGCGACGCCAGGTCCAGCGCGGTGTCGCCCAGCACCGCGACGGTCCCCGCGGCATGGTTCACCTCGGCACGCAGCACCTCGTGGACCTCCCGGACGATCTCGTCGGCCCGCGCCTGCGCTGTGCGGTCACGCTGCAGACGAACCTGCTGCACGAGGCCGCGCGTCACGGCCGCCAAAATCACGGCTCCCAGCGCGAGGGAGACCAGCAGCTCCGCAAGTCCCATCCCCCGTCGTGATCTCATGGTTCGCAGCCGATGGTCGCCTGCAGGCCGCGCGCGAGCGCGGGGCGCGCCGGGACTTCGATCGTGTCGCGAAACGCGAACTGCCCATTGGCCGTCGCCACGGTCCACCGCTCCCGGATCCCGTCCCCCTGCGCCACCCCGGACAGGGCGGCGCCGCAGGATCGGCCCTGCAGCGAATCGAGACGCGCGATGATGGCGGCCGCCACGCGATGTCGCAGGCGTGCGTCCCCTTCGAGCCGCGCCAGCGCGCCGGCGGCGCGCACGTAGGCGGCGAGTCCGACGGTGAGGAGCACGAGCGCCGTGAGGAGCTCAACGACGGAGAAGGCTCGGCGATTGGTCATGCGCCCAGCGTACCGTGCCTTCGCGGCGGAGCATCACCGTTCCATCACGCCGCGCATCGAATGCGCCCGCGGGGCCCGCAACGACGATGGGCCGGGATCGCTCCCGGCCCATCGTGCCCCACAGCGCAATCAGGTCAGTTGCAGACCGGCTCGCCTTCGTTGGTGGCGGTGCCGCCCACCGAGATGGCGCACGTGCGTGCGGTCGACGCGTGGCCGGCCGTCGCGCTCCAGCCCGTCGCCGTCACGGCGCCCATGGTGACCGTCACGCCGCTCGACGCCTTGTAGTTGGTGCCCATGGCGGTGATCGACGAGGCATAGCTGCTGTTGTTGTCCGAGAAGTATGCCTCCTGCGCGGTGACGAGATTGCGGAGGTCCGACTTCATCGAGGCCACATAGGCCTTTTCCTTCGTGTTCGCGAACTTCGGAATCGCGATCGCGGCCAGGATGCCGATGATCACAACCACGATCAGGAGTTCAATGAGCGTGAAGCCCTTGCGATGTGACAACATGTGCAGCTCCGGAAAAAGTGACGCCGCGTGGCGCGGGTGCAGGCGATGCCGTGCATCGTCTGGCACCACGCCACGCGGCGGTGCTTCGCAACTGTCGTGCTGCGGTGCTGGCTGCGGAGGAGTGACAGGTAACCCCTCCTAAAGAACACCGGCGCGCCGGGAGGCCCCAGCGCGCCAGGTCAAGCTACGTTACGCTCGCTGCAGCGAAATCAGTTGCAGACCGGCTCGCCTTCGTTCGTCGCCGTGCCGCCCACCGAGATGGCGCAGGTCTTCGTCGTCGACGCATGGCCGGCCGTCGCGGACCAGCCCGTCGCCGTCACCGTGCCCATCGTGACCGTCACGCCGCTCGAGGCCTTGTAGTTCGTGCCCATGGCGGTGATCGACGCCGCGTACGTGCTGTTGTTGTCCGAGAAGTACGCTTCCTGAGCCGTCACGAGGTTACGAAGGTCCGACTTCATCGAGGCCACATAGGCCTTTTCCTTCGTGTTCGCAAACTTCGGGATCGCGATGGCGGCCAGAATGCCGATGATCACGACGACGATCAGGAGCTCAATCAGGGTGAAGCCTTTCTTGTTCGAAAGCATTCGTTTGGTCTCCAACGCGTGTGGGGTGAGGTTCGGCGCCTGAAACAGCGCATCGAACGGACGTTCGGATTCGCGTGCCGTAACAATGCAATTGCCTTGCCAGAGCGATTCTATGTGCATAAGATAATGATATATAACAAGTTACACATCATCAACTGATTCCGTTACCGTTTGCACTCGGCGCGCTTTGCCTCTCGAAAACGCAGATCGCCAGAGGGATGAAAGATCCTGTTCGTCGTGTTTTTTTACAGTTGTCTCGTTGTCACACAACTGCACAGCTCGCTTGCACCTGAGCCAGCTAGCGTGCACCGGAGCCCCGCCGAGCCAGCCATTTGGCCCCGATGGTGGGGTCCAGGCTGTCATTGGCAACCAACGCGCTGTCCGCCCGCTCAATGATGTACTGAAACGCCCGCCGGTACATCCCGTCCGCGATGGCCACGCGTGACGTCGTGCGGGCACGCCGCCACTGCGCCAGTTCAAGCTGGCAGGCGGCAATCGAGACCGTCGCCAGGGCCAGTTCGGGCTCGAGCGACAGCGCCTTCCGGTACAGCGGAATGGCCGCCTCGCAGAGGTGGGCCTGCCGATACCGGTGCGCAAGATCCATGTACGGCGCGTGGTAGTCCGGCATCAGTGCGATGGCCATCTGCCACTCGCGTTCGCCGTCGCGGTACCTGTTCTTCAGGAAATACTGGCCACCCAGCGCGTAGTGCGCCTTGAAGTTGAGCGGCGACTCGGCGGCCATCAGCTCGAACGCCGAGTCGGTGTCGTGCCAGAACGGATTCCGCTGCGTGCTGCGCGTCACGCCGAACACGAGGGCCGCAACGCACGCCGCCGGCACCAGCGGACGCAGCGGCGAGCGCAGGGCGCGCAACCGCTCACGCACCGCGTCCACGCCGCAGGCCACCACAAGCATCGCCCCCGCGCTCGGCAGATAGAGCGTGCGCTCGGCCAGCAAGATGCCCGTCGCAAGCAACACGTTGCTCACCGGGGCCACGAGGAGCACAAACCAGGCGATGCCGAAGGCCACCGCCGGCCGGCGCCGCATGGTGAGGAGGAACAGCGCCGTGGTGCTCACCAACAGGAGGATGCCGCCCAGATGCGACGCGTCGAGGGTGTGGTGCACCTCGAGCTGGCGTGGCGAGTAGTCCGCGTACAGGCGCAGCGGCGCGAGCATGAGCCGCCCGTACTCGGGCAGGACGTTGAGCATGATGAACGCGCGCTCGATCACGCCCTGATGCAGCAGCGACGGATGCGGCACGTCGCCCCCGATGGCGCCCAGCACGCGCACGCGCACGACGAGGAAGGCGCCCGCAATGATCACCATCGGCCAGAGCAGCAGGCGCAATCGACGAAGGCGCGGCATGACAGGCGCGTCGCGATAGAGCAGCAGCTCGGCCGCGATCAGCAGCGCGGGGAGGACAATGACGTGTTCCTTGGTGAAGATGCCGCCGAGGAAGAGGGCGATGATTCCCAGGCCGGTTTCACGTCGCAGCGGTCCCGTGCGGCGGTCGCGCGCGTAGCAGCCGACGGCCCCGAGGATGAACAGGGCGGCCCAGAGCTCGGCCTGGCCCACGACGTTCGCGACCGCCTCGACGTGCACGGGATGCACCGCGAACAGTGCCGCCGCGAGCCACGCCACGCGCGTCGGGACGAGGAAGCCGAGCGTCCAGAACAGTGCCACCGCGCCGGCGGCCGACAGCACCACGTTGACGAGATGGAAGACGAACGGCGATCCGCCGCCGATGGCCCATTGCAGCGAGTAGGCGAAGATGACGAAGGGACGGTAGAGCCCCGCTCCGTTCTGCATGGGCCAGTACGACTCCTCGAAGTACCGCCAGAGCGGACGGAGGGCGTGCACCCGGCCGTTCTCGGCGATGATCCAACGGTCGTCGTACGTGAAGCCGTTGCGCAGGCTCGTCGCCGCGGCCGCGAGCGCGAGCACCGCCACCAGCAGCGCCAGCAGTCCCCATCGTGGATCCGGGAGTGGCGCGGGTCGGGTGGGACCCGCGCCGGCGCGTGCCGCGCCGCTCGCGGACGCGTTCGCCGACGGTGCCGTCACGAGAAGAAGTTGAAGCGCACGATGTGCCAGAACGCCGCCACGCCGTCACGCCAGCCGATCTTCTTGCCCTCGGCGTAGGTGCGTCCCGAATAGCTGATCGGCACCTCGAAGATGCGGACGTTGGCCTGCGCGAGGCGCGCCGTCACCTCGGGCTCGAACCCGAACCGGTCGCTCGTGAGGCGCAGCGAGCGCGCCAGGTCGCCACGGATCGCCTTGTAGCACGTCTCCATGTCGGTGAGGTTCAGGTTCGTCGCCATGTTGCTGAGGAGGGTGAGCAGCCAGTTGCCCACCGAATGCCAGTAGTAGAGCACGCGATGCGGGCCGCTGAGGAACCGCGAGCCGAAGACCGCGTCGGCGCGCCCGTCGACGATCGGGCCGAGCAGCGTCGGCCAGTCGGCCGGGTCGTACTCCAGGTCGGCGTCCTGCACGATGACCACGTTGCCCGTGCTCGCGGCCAGCGCCGTCCGGATCGCCGCCCCTTTCCCCCGGTTGACCTCGTGGCGGAGGAGCACGTCGATGCGTCCCGCCTCCTTGAGCTCCCCGAGCTTCGCCCACGTGCCATCGGTCGAGCAGTCATCCACGCACACCACCTGCTTGCGGACGCTGACGGCATGCACCTGATCGAGGATGAGCTCGATGGTTGACTGCTCGTTGTAGACCGGGATGAGGACCGACAGGACGAGGTCGCCTTCATTGATCGGCGTGCGGCCTCGCATGCGGGGAATGGAGGGAACGTGGGTCGGGGTGGCAGGCATGGGTTGTCGAAGGCGGTGGGCGGGCCGACAGGTCCTAGCGGACTACATCATACACTATCACACCCGACGTGTCGGCGGCGACGAGCTTCAGGCGGCCGCGCTGCACCAGTTGATGGGCGGCGCGGAGCGACTCACGCTCCGCCACGAGCACCCAGCGGGGGTGATACGCATCCAGCACACTCTGCATCTGTGCCGCCACCTCGGCATCGGTCCGTTCGCGCACGTGCTGCACGGCGGTGAGGGCGAGGAGCGGAACCGCCGGACGTCCCGCATACAGGTGCACCATCGCGTCCTGATCGGAGGCGACGAGACCATCGCGCGGCAGGGCCGCGGCCACCTTGGCCGCCGACACGCCCATGTGCGCATTGGCCTGTTCGCCTGATTCCCACATGCGCGTGGGCCAGGTGCGAACGTGCCAGACAACGAACAGCAGCGAGAGCGCGGCGGTGGTGGCGCGTCCGATGTGGCGGACCGAGGCGGAACGGTCGCCACTGCTCACGTGGCCAGCCCCAGCGGCGACGGCGATCAGGACGATGGGCCACAGCGGCCAGAGGAAGCGATCCGGCGGGAACGGCCAGACGAGGAGCAGCGCCCCGTACGGAATCAGGAGAAGCAGTGTCGCGGATGCGCGCGGCCAGAGGCGGCGCGCGCCAACACGCGCCAGCGCGACGAGCACGACGATCGCAGTGGCCTGCACCAGCCAGTGGCTGCCGGACAGGCCGAAGAGCGTGAGCGGGATCAGCAGGCCGCGCAGGTTCACGGCGATCACCTCGCGCACGAACGCTACGCCGCCGGTGCGCCACGCATCGCCCAGCCAGGGCCCGTACGCGCCGTAGGCACCGGCCACGGCATCCGGAACGGCGCGTGCATGCGCGGAGGCCCAGAGCTGCCACGGGACGAGGACGATGAGCGCGCCCGCGAGCAGCAGCGCCGCGTCGCGCCAGCGACGGCGGAGGCCGAGCATCACGAGTGCCGCGGGCAGCAGGGCGATGCCGACCGTGCGCAGCAGGGCGAGCGCGCCCGTGGCGAGCCCCAGCGAGAGGAGCAGACGCGGCGAAGGGCGCGCGTTGGCCTCGAGCGAACGATCAACGACGGGCAGCAGCCCGAACAGCGCCGCCATGAAGGCCGTCTCCGAAAAGAGCAGGCCGTTGAGGAAGAGCACCGGGACACTCGCGACGCTCGCGATGGCCACGACCGACGCGGCAATCGGACCGAGCCCGCCGGAGCGACGCCCGAGGGCGCGGATCGCGAGCGCGACCACTGGCAGAAGGACGATGTTGACGAGCTTGAAGTACACGACATTGGCCGGGAAGCTCGGCGCCATCCACCAGATCGGTGCAAGCAGCAGGGGGTATCCGGGCGGGAAATGCGCGGCGGCCGGTGCCCCCGGCAGGTTCATGTACCGGTAGCCATCGCCGTGCGCGAGGGCCCGTGCGAGGATCAGGTAGTGGCCATCGTCCTGAAAGAAGCCGACCGGCAGCGCATTCATCGCAAAGAGGCCGAGCAGCAGGGCGATGGCCGCCGTGGCCATCGCGGCGCGGCGCTCGAGGGCGAGGGGGTCGTCGTTCATGGGCGCTCCCGCAGGGCGAAGGCCGATCCGCCGCCCGGAACCGCCGGCAGTGCGGTGACCGCCGGCGCATCGGAACGCGCGGCCCAGAGCGGCACGGCGTCAATTTCCGCCGTGCCGCGCGACAGCACGAGCAGGTGGGGGTGAAAGCGCGCCGCGAGCGCGCCGAACTCGCGCGCGTACTGCGGCAACGGCTTGTCCCGCACATGCTCGGCGGGAGTCAGCATCGACACCGGCATCGTTCGGCGTCCGGTGTAAAGCGCAATCATCACGTGGCCATCGCTGGCCACGAGGTCGGTTGGCGCCGCATGCGTGGCGGTCCACTCGACGAGCGGCCAGAGGCGGCGGGTCATCTCCGCCTGCGGCGCTCCCGCCCATCCGCGCGCCAGTCCGCGCAGTGCGTAACCGCCCTGTCCAACGAGCAGCAGGGCGACCACGAGCACCGCCGCCCTTGGAGCGACCGGCCATCGCCCCGCGAACGCGTGGCCCACGGCACGCGCGCCCGCGACGAGCACGATGCCGGCCATCGGCCAGACGGCCCACACGAAGCGCTCGGGATTGTACGGCCAGAGCAAGACGACCGCACCGTACGCCAGCAGGAACGCGGCGATGACGCTCGCTCGACGCGACAGCGCCGCGAGCCCCGCGCCAAGCGTCAGGACGACCGTCGAGGCAGCGAGCCATTGCACCAGGCGGGGAAGACCGGGCGCGAAGACCAGCCCAAACGCGCGCCAGAGATCGCTCGCGTTGCGCACGAGGACGTCCCAGGCGAGCGCCGGCTCCCGTTGGTAGCCGGCAATCACCCACTCGAGGTACGGGCCGTAGCTGCCACGCAGCTCATCCGGAAAGCCCCGCGACGCCTGCCATACCCACCATTGCCATGGCGCGAGCGCGACGACGGCGCAGGCGGCCACGACCGCAGCTTCGCGGCGTCGGTGTCGCCACCAGAGGGCGAGCAGCGTTGCGGGGAGCAGGACGCCGCCCAGCGTGCGCACCAGCGTGAGCGCGGCGATCGCGAGGCCGGCGAGGATGGCCGGCTGCGTGCCACCGCGTTCCACGGCATCCTCGGCAAGCCACAGGCTGCCCACGAGGACCGCGAGGAAGAACGGCTCGCTCAGCAATACATTGGACAGCACCAGCACGGGCGCGGTCAGCGCGCAGATGGCCACCGCGAGCGCGGCGGGGCCGGCGCCGTTTGACAGGTACCGCGTCGCGAGGCGCGCCGCGCCGTACACCCCGGCCGCGAGGAAGACCGGGTTCAGCAGCTTCAGGATCGCGACGTTCGCGGGAAACTCGGGCGTCACCTTGAGCAGCGCCGCGAGCACCAGCGGGAAGAGCGGCGGGTAGTGAATGGCCGGCGGCGCGCCCGGCAGGTACGTGTAGCGATAACCGTCACCCGCCGCGATCGCCTTGGCAGACAGCAGGTAGACGCCGTCGTCCCAGAAGACGCCGATGGGGCTGGGCGTGACGTTCGCGATCGCACACGCGAGCACCACGAGCGCGGCGATTCCCGCCGCCAGCCATGGCGGACGAACGGACGCCCACTGCGGCGCGCCGCGGCGCGCCGCGGTGTCCGTCACGTCTCCACCCCGTAGCGCGCCAGCTTGCGGTGCAGCGTGGAGGGATCGATGCCGAGCGTCTCGGCGGCGCGCGTCTTGTTGCCCTGCTCGCTCTGCAGGACCCACAGGATGTACGCGCGTTCAATCGTGTCGAGCGTGGGATTGGGCGTCGGGCGCTCCGCGACCAGCGGTTCCGCCCGGCGCTCGGCGAGCCGCTCCGGCAGCGCCATCACCCCGATGACCGGCCCGGTGCTCAGGATCACCGCGCGTTCGAGCGCGTTCTCCAGTTCGCGCACGTTGCCGGGCCACGCGTACTCGCCGAGCATCTCCAGCGCATCCTCGCTGAGACGCTTGGGCGGCTCGCCCCGCTGGACGGCGGCGGCCTGCAGGAAGGCCTCGGCCAGCAGCGGGATGTCGTCGCGCCGATCGCGCAGCGGCGGCAGGTGAATGGCGATGACGTTGAGCCGGTAGAAGAGATCGCGCCGGAACGCACCGCGCTTGATCTCCTCCTCGAGATCGCGGTTGGTGGCCGCGATGATGCGCACGTCGATCGGCTCGGCGTCGGTGGCGCCCACCGGGATGATCTCGCGCTGCTGCAGCACGCGCAGGAGCTTGACCTGCGTGGCCTGCGTCGTCTCGCCAATCTCATCGAGGAAGAACGTGCCGGCCGCGGCGGCCGTGAAGAGCCCCGACTTGTCCTTCACCGCGCCGGTGAAGGACCCCTTCACGTGACCGAACAGTTCGCTCTCGAGCAGCCCTTCGGGGAGCGCGCCACAGTTGATGGAGAGGAACGGCCCATCCGCCCGCGCCGACAGGTCGTGCAGGTAGCGGGCCACCACTTCCTTGCCGGTGCCGGACTCGCCGGTGATCAGCACCGTCGACTCCGTCCCCGCGACCGCCTCGGCCATGCGCATCACTTCCAGCCACTTCTTGCTGCCGCCGATCGGCGCGCCCTCAGTGGCGCGGTCGCGCCGGCGAATCTCCTTCTTCAGCGTCGTGTTCTCGACGCGCAGGTTCCGGTGCTCCGCCGCGCGCCGCAGGATGGCGATGAGTTCATCGTTGCGGAACGGCTTCTGGATGTAGTAGAAGGCGCCCTCGTTGACGGCCTGCACCGCCGTCTGCAGCGTCGCCTGCGCGGTCATGAGGATGACCGGCACGTCCGGATCCTTGCGACGCGCGGCGGCAAGGATCTCCACGCCGGTGACCTGCGGCATCCGCACGTCGGTCAGGACGATGTCGTGCGCGCCCCGCTCCAATGCCTCGAGACCGGCGCGTCCGCCTTGCGCGACCTGCGGTGCGAAGCCCTCGCTGCGCAGCAGGATCTCGAGTGTTTCCAAAATGCCCGTCTCATCATCGACAATGAGGACCGTGGGCCGGCCGATGGCGTTCACGCGGAATCTCCAGATGAGTGGGGCGTGCGCGGCAGCAGCACCGAGAAGCGCGTGCCGGCGGCGGCCGTGTCGACGAGCACGTAGCCCTTGTGCGCCTCGACGGCGCGATGCGTCACGGCGAGGCCGAGGCCGGTGCCGCCGACCTTGGTGGTGCTGAACGGTTCGAACAGCCGCTCGGCGATCTCGGGGGCGATCCCAGGCCCCTCGTCGGTGACGGCGATTTCGAAGGCGCCGCCGTCGAACGAAACTCCCGACGGCAGTTGGCGGCGTTCCACCGCGCGGGCCGTGACACGCACGGTGCTGCCCGCGGGCGACGCCTGGAGCGCGTTGAGGATGAGGTTGAAGATGGCGCGGTGCAGGAGGTCCTCATCCCCGAGGAAGGAGAGCGCGTCGCCATCGACCTCGACGTCGAGCCGGACGTTCTCGGCGTGATGCGGATGGGCGAGCGCCAGCGTGGCCGCACCGCGCGCGATCTGGCCCAGGTCGACGTTTTCCATGCGCGTCACGCGCACGCGCGCGAAGTCGAGGAACTCGGTCAGGACGCGCGAGAGCCGTCCGGACTCGCGGACGATCAGGTTGCCGAGAATGCGTTCGTCCTCGGTGGCCGCGGGCCGGCGCGACATCTGCTCGACCGCGCTCTGGATCGACGCGAGCGGGTTGCGGATCTCGTGGGCCAGCGAGGCCGACAATTCGGCCACCGCCTCGAGCCGCTGCGCGCGCAGGTTGAGCTGTTCGAGCCGCTTCTGGTCGCTGATGTCCTGGAAGATGGCCGTTGCCGAGCGCGGCACGTGCTGTCCGTCGCCCGCATCGGAGGTCGTCGTCACGCCCACCGGGAAGACCGCGCCGCCGCGCGTGAGGAATCCCTCGGCCCGGCTGAGATGCACGTGGTCGCGCAGCGCGTGGTCGAGGGCGTTCCCCACCACCGGCGCCACCCGGCGCAGGTCGGCGAGCACCGGACGGCCGATGGCCAGGTCGAGCGGGAGTCCCAGCAGCTCGTTGGCCATCGGGTTGGCGTACTGGAGCGCGCCGAACTCATCGACGGTCAGGATGCCGGAGCGGATGTTTGCGAGGATGTCGGCGGCGCGCAGCCGGGCACTGGCGAGTTCCGCCTCCAGCCGCTCCGTCCCCTGCCCGCGTTCGCGCAGCCGCGCGGCGATGGAACTGGTGCCGAACGCCACGGTGACGAAGACCACCAGTTGCAGCGTGAGGGCGAGCGAAAGCGGACCTGCCCCGACGACGATGACGTCGGCGACATAGAACGTGCTTCCAAGCCCGGCGACGAGCAGCGCACCGCGAGTGGGAAGGAGCAGCGCGGCGGCGGCATTCACGAGGATGTAGAGCGCGGCAAATCCGGAGGCCAAGCCGCCAGTCACGTGCACGACCGACGTCACGATCAGCACGTCGAAGACGAACTGGCCGTACATGAAGGCGATCGTCGGCGACTTGCGCTGGACGCCGGTCCAGATGGCCGACGGGACCGTCACCACCATCGTCAGCGCAAAGGCCAGCGACGCGACGAGCGTGTTCTCCGGATCCGTGATCTGCCAGACCCGAATGGCTGCCACATAGATGGACGTGGCCAGCGTGAAGCGCGCCAGATAGAGCCAACGCACCACCCGGCGAGGATCGAGCAGTCCCCGAACCTTGTCGTCAGCGGTCTGGAAGAAATTCGCGCGCATCGTCCTCCGGGCCGGGGACTGTTGCAGGATGCAAGAAATTCAGGATGGGGAAGCTCGACGCATTATGCAAGAACAGTCTCGGTCGCGCCACTATTAGATTACGTGGCTGGGCGACGCCGCCCCCTCTCTCCCGCCCTGAGTCGCCGTCATGGCACCTGACGACCCGCTCGCCGTGAATGAAACCGTGGCCATACCGCGCACGGAGTTGGACGTGCGCGCCTCGCGAGCGGGCGGCCCGGGGGGACAGCACGTGAACACCTCATCGACGCGGATCGAGGTCACGTGGAACGTCCGAACCACGGCCGCACTCGGCGACGAACAGAAGGCGCGCGTGCTGGTGGCGCTCGCCACGCGCCTCGACGCCAGCGGCGCGCTGCGCGTGGTGGCGAGCGACACCAGGAGCCAGCGGCAGAACCGCGAGCTGGCCGAAGAGCGCCTCGCCGCGCTCGTGCGACGCGCACTGGTCGTGAAGCGCGCCCGCAAGAAGACGCGTCCGACGCGTTCCTCGGTGGAACGCCGGCTTACCACCAAGCGGATCGCGGGCGCGAAGAAGCGCGACCGGCGTTACCGCGGCGACGACTGATGATACTTCCGAAGCTGGTCACCACCCTGCGCGGCTATGATCGTGCGCAATTCTCCAAGGATCTCGCCGCCGGCGTGATTGTCGGCATCGTGGCGCTGCCGCTCGCCATCGCCTTTGCCATCGCCAGCGGCGTCGGCCCGCAAGCGGGGCTTTACACGGCCATCATCGCGGGCTTCCTGATCTCCGCGTTCGGCGGTTCCCGCGTGCAGATCGGCGGTCCCACCGGCGCCTTCATCGTCATCGTCTACGGCATCGTGCAGCAGCACGGCGTCGGCGGCCTGACGGTGGCGACGATCATGGCCGGGGTGATCCTGATCGCGCTGGGCCTGGCGAAGATGGGGGGCGTCATCAAGTACATCCCCCATCCGGTGACGGTCGGCTTCACGAGCGGCATCGCCGTCGTGATCGCCAGCGGACAGGTCCGCGATTTCTTCGGGCTGGCGCTCGAGCGGGTGCCGGCGGAGTTCGTGCTCAAGATCGAGGCGCTCGCCGAGCATGCGTCGACGGCGAACGTCACTGCCGTGGCGCTCGCGGTGGTCACCGTGGCCATCGTGCAGACGGCGCACCGGTTCACGACGCGCATCCCGTCGCCGTTCATCGCGCTGGTGCTCACGACGGCCGCCGCCCAGCTGCTGCCGCTGGACGTCGCGACGATCGGCAGCCGGTTCGGGACCATCGACGCGTCCTTCCCCGCGCCGCACATCCCGTCGGTCTCGCTGTCGACGATCCTGTCGCTCGTTGGTGCGGCCTTCGCCATCGCCGCCCTTGGCGGCATCGAGTCGCTCCTCTCCGCCGTCGTGGCCGACGGCATGATCGGCAGCCGGCATCGCTCGAACATGGAACTCGTCGCCCAAGGCGTGGCGAACGTCGTCACGCCGTTCTTCGGCGGCATCCCGGCGACCGGCGCCATCGCGCGCACCGCCACGAACATTCGCGCTGGCGGACGGACGCCGGTGGCGGGGATCGTGCATTCCGTCACCCTACTGCTCATCACGCTCTTCGCGGGGAAGTGGGCGGCCTACATCCCGATGCCGACGCTCGCGGGCATCCTGATGGTCGTCGCGTACAACATGAGCGAGTGGCGGACCTTCCGCGGCCTGCTGAACGCGCCGCGCGGCGACGTGGCGGTGCTGCTGACCACGTTCTTCCTGACGGTCTTCGTCGACCTCACGGTGGCGCTCGGCGTGGGCATGGTGCTCGCGTCGTTCCTGTTCATCCGCCAGATGGGCGAGGCCACCACCGTGCGGTCGGTGACGGACGATGACGCCGATCGCGCCCTGCGAGCCCTCGACGTGCCGCCCGGCGTGCTGATCTACGAGATCGACGGACCGTTCTTCTTCGGCGCGGCCGAGAAGTTCCGCGACACGATGGCGGAGATCGAACGGGCGCCCAAGGTGCTGGTGCTCGACGTGGCGCGGGTGAACGTGCTCGACGCGACGGGGCTGGGCGTCATCCGCGACCTCGTCAAGAAGGGGCGGCACGACCGGACGTCGCTCATCCTGAGCGGGGTGCATTCGCAGCCGATGATCGCGCTCGGCAAGAGCGACCTGCTCGACGAGATCGGCGACGACAACCTGGTGCCGACCGTCGAAGCCGCCGTGCGGCGCGCGCGCGAGATGATCGCGATGCGCACCACCGGCGGCCACGCCATCCCCAAGGCCTGACGCGACGCGCTAACGCCGCTTGTAAGCGATCCCCACCTGCACGGTGAGCAGGTCGGCCCGCGAGGAGCGCGGCATCATCACCGGATTGTTGTTCGCGTCAAACGTGATGTCGCGCTCCGTGAGGTAACGCGCCTCGCCGTTCCAGTGATACCGAACGCCTATGTCCACGGCGAGGCCGTTGGAGCCGACGGGAATGTAGAGCCCCCCGTACAGCGTCTTCGCGAACGTCGCGTCGTGATAGTTGGTTGAAGAGGCGAAGGCCTCGCTGTGGTACTGGTCCGACCCCGACACGCTCGATCCGGTGACGAAGGAGGCGAACCCGATGCTGCCGCCGACTTAGGGGGTGACCGTTCCCTTCGGCGCTCCGGCCTGAAGGCCGACGCCGCCCGTGAAGATGTTGTTGGTGGTGTTGACGTCCACGTTGATCAGGCCGAGCGGCCCGCTGCCGAGCGGGACGCGCCGTGTGCGCGAGCCGTAGATGTCATAGCCGAGATCGGCGCGCACGAAGAGCGGTGAGCGCCCGATCTGCCAGCCCACGAAGCCGTTGGCCCCGAAGGCGGCGTTGACGTTGCTGGCGAACTCTCCCTGTGGCGAACCGTAGTGCAGCGTCCCGCCGAGGACGACGGACCGCGGCAGCTGCTGCGATGGCGGTTCCATGTACTGGGCGCCGAGCGGCGCGCCGGCCGTGGTGAGGAGGGCGAGAAAGACGATCGATTTCATGACGGCGCTCCGACGCGACCGTGCCGGCTTGACGATGGACGATGGCGCGAGACGCATCCACCGCGTCCCGCGCCACTCCCTACTCTTGCATCAACCTGCGAGTTTCAGGGCCAGAAGGTCAACGACCAGTCGTCGCCGAACGGGTCGCCCGGAGGCGGCCGGAGTGCGGGGGTGAGCGCCGGCACCTCACCCTTGTCCTGGTAGCGGGCAATCAATTGCGCGATCGCCAGCCAGTGCGCCTTGGCCCCGTCGTTCGTCGCGGCGGCAGCGCGCGCCGCGGCCGCTTCGCGCAAGCGGCCTAGCTCGAACTCCACGATGGCGCGCACCGGCGGCGCGGCCTCCTTGTCGGCGGCCAGCGTCACCAGGCGATCGGCGACGGTGCGCTGCGTGACCCGCTGCAGTGCCACGAGCTTGCCGCTCGCGGGCGCGGGCGCGTCCCACGTTCCCTTCACGAGCGCACCGATCGCCTCGTGCAACGAGTATCCGTCGGCCGTGCGCGCCGCATACTGCACGATGCGCGCCGCGCGTTCGCGCTGAAGTATGCCGTCCACGATCATGCCGGCGAGCGTGCGGGCGGCGCCGAATTCATCGAAGGCGGGATAGGTGCGCGAGCCGGGCAACTCGACGTTGCTGTTGGCATCGAGCCGCGGCGTGAAGAGCGTCAGCACGGTGTCCGGAATCGCGAGTTCCTGCGGCTCGAGGGCGCCGAGCAGCTGCTGCATGGCCTCGCGTTGGCGCGCCGCGGTGATGATGCGGGTGGCCTGCTGACCGTCGCCCTTGACCGGATTCGCGTACTCGAGCCCGCCCAGCGTCTTCGTGACGCTGTTCAGCGCGAAGCGATGGAAGAAGTAGAGCAGCGGGAAGCGGTCCTGCAGGATCTCCAGCGGCTCGCCGTCGCGAACATTGCGCAGGCCGAAGCGCTGCATCGCGAGACGGCGCGCCGCCATCTGGTGCTGCAGGAACTCGCCGGCGGTGGCGGCGTCGTCCCACAGGTTGGTGCGCGGATCGGCCGCGTTCTCGGGGCGCGCGTCGCCGTCGCTCAGGTAGAGGTAGCCCTTCTTCAGGCCGTCAGCGACGATCGCCCTCAGCGAGTCGGCTTCGCTGGCCGGCGGGAAGACGCCGTATCCCCAGTGAATGGCCCAGATGTCGTACGCGCCGGGGCCTTTCGCGTACGCGGCGCTGATGTCGATCTGCCCGTTCCGCACGCGGATGCGCGGGGCCGGATAATCCATCACCGAGCCGCGCTCGTAGGTGCTCGCGATGTAGTTGTGGCCAAGGCCGAGGGTGTGTCCCACCTCGTGCGCGCTCACCTGCCGGATGCGCGAGAGCACGAAGGCGGTGTCGGCGGCAGCCACGTCGGCACCGAGGAAGGCGGCGTAGATGTTGTAGTCGGTCCGGTTCCGGTGCGAGTCCATGCGCGCCATCCCCTTCAGCATCTCGCCCGTGCGCGGATCGGTGAGCGCGCCGCCCACCGACCAGCCCCGCTCGTTGCGGTTGATCCACTGCACCACGTTGTAGCGCGCGTCCATCGGGTCCGCGCCTTCCGGCAGGAGCTCCACCTTGAAGCCGCCCTTGAGGCCGGCGCGGTCGAACGCCTCGGTCCAGAAGGCCACGCCCTCGAGGGTGGCGGTGCGCAGCGGTTCGGGGATGCCGCGATCGACGTAGTAGACGATCGGATTCCTGATCGGGCTCTTCGGGTCGTTCGGATTCACGCGCTCCAGCCGATGGCGCGAGGCCCACGTCTTCTCGAGCTGGCCCTGCATCGGCGTCGCGTAATCCTTGAACGTGACGCCGAAATAGCCGACGCGCGGGTCGGCCTCGCGCGGCCGGAACGCGCCGTCCGGAAGCCGCAGGAGCGTGAGGTGCTGGCGGAAGTCGAGCGCGCGCGCGTCGGGGACGAAGCGGCGCAGGGCGCCGCCCGGCTCGCCCGACGCGGCCAGTGTGAGCGCGACGTCGATTTCGGTGTTGTCGGGGAAGGCCTTCGTGTACGGCTTGTAGACGTGTGAGCGGTCGCGCGCCACCGCATAGCTCCCCTGCCGGTTCCGCGAGAGGGTGGCGGCGATGTCGTTCCAGTCGCGCAGCACGAGCTCCGTGGCATCGACGAGCAGGCGGCCGCCCTCCTCCGCGAGCAGCGGGAGTGCCGCCACCGTGCTGCTGGCAAAGCCCTCGGCGACGGTGCGCTGATGGTCGGCGCCGGCGCTGGAGCGATACTGCGTGTTCTCAAAAGTGAGGAGCACGCGCTCCCCCGTGCGCTCGAAGCGCGCGACGCGCACGCCGCCGCCTGATCCGCGGTCGAGGCCGAGGTCATTGGAGCCGAGCCCCGTGGCGAGCGTCGTCATGAAGAGTGCACGCGTGGCATCGCCCGGGAGCTCGAGCCAGACGGCGCCGGTGCGGTCGTTCAGGTAGACCGGGATGAATCCGTCGCGTCGTTCGAGGCCGGCGGTGCGCGCGGCGATGGAGGTGGCAACCGGCGTCGGTTGCTGGGCCGGGGCGGCGGACGCGGCGAGCGCGGCAGCCGCGACGGCGGCGAGCGACAGGCGGGAGGCGGTCATTGGAGGCTCGGTGGACGGAGGACGCGCTCAACCTCGCCACGGCGGCAAATCGCCGCAAGCGTCGCGCGCGCAAAAGGGCCGCCGGCAGTCTGCCGGCGGCCCTCGGCGCGCCCGGGGTTCGCCCGGCTTACGGCTTGACCATCGACTTCACGGCATCCGGCAGGGCGAAGACCTTGGCATCCACCGCGTCCCACTCGTACGAAGTGAAGGTCAGCACCACGTCACCCTGCGGCGTGCGCTGCGTGATCTTGCCCGGCAGCTTCACGCCGCCCTGATCCTTGTAGTCGGACATCACGACGGTGATGTCGATCTTGCCCATCTGCGGGTTCTCCATCGTCCGCGTCATGCCGGCCGCGAGCCCCGTTTCGACGTCGAAGTACTGCATCGACTCGCCGGTGCCGTCGCCCCGCACGAGCTTCACCTTGTAGCACTTGCGTCCCTCGAAGTCCTCGGCGGCAACCGTCTCGATGGTCGTGTACTTGCTGAGGTCGGGGAAATCGGAGAAGAAATCGGCCTGCTGCTTCATCTGCGATGCCTGATCACCTGACATCACGCTCGCGCCCGCCATCGGGTTGATGGTCCACGCGGTGGTGCCGTCGAAGCCGCTCGTCATCTCGCCGAACTGGCCGAGGGTGATCTGCTGCAGGTAGAGCGCCGGCTTGGCGCGATACATGTGCAGGGCGCCGTCGACGCCCATCGCGGCCATCGAGAAGGTGCCCGTGATGTGCACGGAGGTGTGCTTGTCCATCGCATCCCGGCCGCCGATCGCGGCGATGTGCTTGCCAAGGACCGTTTTGCCATCCGGCAACGCCTGCGCGGAGGCGACCGCGGGAATCAGGCTGGTCACGAGCAGCGCGGAAAGCGTGCGGCGAAAATTCATGGTGGACCTCGAGATTGACTGGTCCGGCCGTCGGTGGCCGGTCGCCATCGTGAAATCTGGTGGAGCGCCACGGAGCGGCGCCATACGCGCCGTGCGGTGCGTGCCGCCTGTACGGCCGTTGGGCCGTCAGAAGTTTCGCGCGGGGTCCGGCGCGGAAACTGGCACGGCGATAGGCGCGCGCACCGACGCGGGTTCCGGCCGCTCTACCGGGGCGCCGGGAGGCCGGCCTCGATCGCCAGGCGCACGCGCTCTCGCTGACGGTCGCTGCCGCCGACGAGGATGGCGATCAGGTTGTTCTGCACCAGGAACATCGGCGGTTCGGCGAAGGGATTCGGCTGTCCCTTGGGAATCGCCGAGAGGGTATCTATGGTCGCGCTGACCTTCTGGCGGGACAGGCTGTCGGCGAAGATCCAGGCGAGGAGGTGCGCCTTGCCGACACGCAGCCCCACGGGGGGCACCGGCAGTTTCGGATGCGACGGCAGCGAGTCGTCGGTCCGTGGCGCGAGGCCCGCATTCACCAGGCGCTCGGTGAGCTGCACCTTGTCCCAGCGTCCCGTGGCAGGCGTGTGCGGCGCGACGCGCACCTCCTGCGCCACCGCCTCCACGTCGCGCCGCGCCTTCGCGGCTCGCACGATGCGCGGGTCCTCGCCGCAGGCGGCGAGGAGGAGGAGCGCCGTGAGCGCCGTCGCGCGGCGTGCGGAGGTGTGCGGCAGCATATTTTGGAATATGGCACAGAAGCGCGACGACGACACGGACGATGCCGCCGAGCCCGTCCGGCTGGACAAGTGGCTGTGGGCCGCGCGGTTCTTCAAGACGCGGGCCATCGCGGTGGACGCGATCGCGGGCGGCAAGGTGATGTACAAGGGGGAGCGGACGAAGCCCGCGCACGTCGTGCACCTTGGCGACGAGTTGCGCATTCGGCTGGGGCCGTACGAGCACGTGGTACATGTGCGCGCGCTCACGCCGCGCCGCGGGCCCGCGAAGCAGGCGCAACTGATGTACGAGGAGACGCCGGAGTCGGTGGCCGCCCGCGCGCGGCTGGCGGAGCAGTTCCGGGCCGCGAGCGCCTTCAACCCGCAGGCCGGCTGGACCGATTCGAAGAAGGACCGGCGGGAACTTCGGCGGGTCCGCGGCAAGGAGTAGGAGCGGACGCGTTGCGCGGACCGGCTGGGGGCCGCTACAATTCGCGGACTGAACGGGAGCCCATCGAATGACCAACCAGCACAACGTGTCGCCGTCGTCTCAGGGATGGGGCGTGGCCGCCTTCATCATCATCCTGGCCATCGTGGCCAACACGGTGGTGTACCGGATCCACAAGGCGACCTACCTGCAGCCGGACGCACCGGCGACCGCGGCGGCTGAGCATTAGCGGGGCGAGTCTGCCCGGGTGCGAACTGAAGCGGCGGAGGCCATCGAGGCCTCCGCCGCTCTGATTTCCCCGTTCGACTGCCGGTCAGGTCTTGTGCCGGAAGGTGATCCGGCCGCGACTCAAGTCGTAGGGTGAGACCTCCACCGAGACCCGGTCGCCGGCCAGCACGCGGATGCGATGTCGCCGCATCTTGCCGGCCATCGTGGCCAGCACATCGTGCCCATTGGTGAGGTGCACGCGGAACGTGGCACTGGGAAGCACTTCGGTGACGGTGCCCTCGAGTTCGATCGCTTCTTCCTTCGCCATATATCCGGGTAGTCGTGAGGCGGCCTTTTCACCTGCGCCCCAGCCGCGGGGGAAACGGCGTAATTTAGCCAAAGAGACGGGAATAAGACAGAGTACGACGGAATACGATAGAATCCGACAGAATCCGACAGAATCCGACAGAATGGGACAGGGGGTGGGACCTTCGGACTGGTCTCGGGGGATTCAAGCCACCCTCCGACTTCCATACGATTCCAGCGGGGCCCAGCCACCCCAAGGCGTCATACTGCCTTGCTCTGTATTGCTCTGTCGTACTCTGTCGTACTCTGTCGTACTCTGTCGTACTCTGTCGTAGTCTGTCGTTCTCTTTCCCCGCCTGTTACCGTCCACGTTCCCCCTCAGCCCCAGCCATGCGCCGTCACCTCGCCCTCGCCCTATTTGCCGCTGTTGTGGCCGCGCCCGCGGCCGTCGCCCAGGCTCCGTCCTCCTTCGAGGCCGAAATCAAGCAGCGAACGCAGGCGGTGCTGCCCCAGGTCGTCGCCTGGCGCCGGGACCTGCACGAGCACCCGGAACTGGGCAACCGCGAGACGCGCACGGCCGGCATCGTCGCGGCGCAGCTGCGCAAGCTGGGCCTCGAAGTGCGCACCAATGTCGCAACCACGGGGGTCGTCGGTGTGCTGCGCGGCGGCAAGCCGGGCCCGGCCGTCGCCTTGCGCGCCGACATGGACGCCCTGCCCGTGACGGAGGAAGTCGACCTGCCGTTCCGGTCGCGCGTCCGCGCCGAGTACAACGGGCAGCAGGTCGGGGTGATGCACGCCTGCGGCCACGACAATCATGTCGCGATGCTGCTCGGTGCCGCGACGGTGCTCGCCGGCATGAAGGACAAGCTGCCGGGAACGGTCACGTTCCTGTTCCAGCCAGCGGAAGAAGGCGCGCCGGCGGGCGAACGCGGCGGCGCGGCGGTGATGATGGAAGAGGGCGCGCTGGACAACCCGAAGGTCGAAGCGGTCTTCGGGATGCACGTGCGTCCCGGCCGCTTGGGTGAGATCGGCTATCACGCCGGCGGGGCGATGGCGAGCAGCGACCAGCTCAACATCGTCATCAAGGGGCGCCAGACGCACGGCGCCGTGCCGTGGGGCGGCATCGATCCGATCGTCGTCTCGGCGCAGGTCATCAATGCGCTGCAGCCCATCGTGTCGCGGCAGATGAATCTCGCGCTCGCCCCTGCCGTGCTGACCATCGCGACCATTCACGGCGGCGTGCGGCACAACATCATCCCCGACAGCGTGGTGATGACCGGCACGCTGCGCATGTTCGATCCCGAGATGCAGCGGGACATCCACGCGCGCATCAAGCGCACCGCGGCGGACGTGGCCGCGGCGTGGGGGGCCACGGCCAGCGTCACGATCACGACGGGGACGCCGGTGCTGGTGAACGACCCGGCGCTCACGACGCGCATGGTGCCGACGCTCGAGCGGTACGCCAAGAAGGCGATTGCCGACATCGCGTGGACGCCGTCGGAGGATTTCGCGCTCTATCGCCAGAAGGCGCCGATCCTGTTCGTCTTCATGGGGGTCACCCCCGACAGCGTGCGCGTCGAGGATGCAGCCTCCAACCACAGCCCGCGCTTCTTCGCGGACGAATCGGCGCTGCCGTACGGCGTGCAGGTCCTTGCGGGACTCGCCGCCGATTACCTGAACGCCCCGCGCGTGCGGCCGTAACGGGTCGTGCCCCTCGCCGAACTGGCCCAGCCGCTCGCCGAGGCGCTGCGCTCCGCGAATCCCGTGGAGCTCATCGCCGTGGCCTTCGGATTGGTCAGCGTCTATCTCTCGGCGCGCGAGCACATCGTGAGCTGGCCGACGGCGATCGTGAATGTCGCCATCTTCTTCGTGCTGTTCTGGAAGGCGAAGCTCTACGCCGACGCGGTGCTGCAGCTGGTCTACCTCGTGCTATCGCTGTATGGCTGGTATGAATGGTTGTACGGCGGCGCGCAGCACTCCCGGCTGCAGGTCTCGCGGACGACGCGGGCGCAGTGGACCGTGCTGGTGCCGCTCTTTCTCGTCGTCGGCCTGGGCCTGGGCGCCCTGCTCGATCGCTTCACCGACTCGCCCGTCCCGTACTTCGATGCCCTGCTCACGACCGCGAGCCTCGTGGCGCAGTGGATGATGACGCGGAAGCTGCTGGAAAACTGGATGCTGTGGATTGCGGCCGACCTCGTCTACGTGCCGCTCTTCATCCAGCGCGGCCTCCCGTTCACGGCGGTGCAGTACGCAGTTTTCCTGCTGCTGGCCGCGATGGGCTGGCACGGCTGGCGCCGGTCGTTGCTGTCGCACGCCACGGGGCGCCCGTGACCTGGCGCGTGGTGGTGACCGGCTCCGAGTGCACGGGCAAGACGACGCTCGCCCGGCTCCTCGGCGCGCATCTTGGCGCGCCGTGGGTGCGCGAAGCGGCGCGCACCTACGCCGAGTCGCGCTGGGGCGCGCTCACCGCGGCCGACGTGGAACCGATCGCGCGCGCCACGCAGGACGCGCTGCACGCCGCCCTCGCGCGGTCACCCGCGGTGCTCGTGGCGGACACCGACCTCGTGAGCACGATGGTGTATGCGCGCGCCTATTACGGTGACTGCCCGGCCTGGATCGAGGCGGCGTGCCGTGCCGAACTCGCCGACCTTTACCTGCTGTGCACGCCGGACCTGCCGTGGGAACCGGACGGCGTGCGCGACCGGCCGACGACGAACGACCGCCGCGCGATGCACGACGCCTTTGCGGGCGCGCTGCACCAGCTCGGAGCGCGCGTCGTGCCGATCAGCGGCCTCGGCGAGGCGCGCACCGCCCTGGCATTGAAGGCCGTCTCTGATCTCCTGCCGCGCGAGGGCACCCCATGAACTCGACCGTCCTCGAACTCGACGCCGCCATCCTGCAGGCGGCCATCACCGCGCTGGCCGGCGGCCTCTGCTTCGCGCTCTATGCGCGCTACGAGCGGCCGTACTTCGCCTGGTTCGGCATGGCGTGGACGATGTACCTCGCCCGCCTCCTCGCGATTCTCGCCTTCATGGTGCAGCAGGATCCGCACTGGCTGTTCTGGCACCAGGTCTTCACGGGGGAAACGGCGCTGGCGCTGCTCTGGACGGCGATCGGCTTCAGCCGCGGCGCGCAGTGGCGAAACCTCTACTGGCTGGCCGTCGCCTTCCCGCCGCTCTGGGCGTACGTCGCCATCTACGAGATGGACAACTTCCTGCTCGCGGCCGGGCCGGCGGTGCTCTTCCTCAGTGTCGCGACGCTCGCCACCGGCGCCATGTTCTGGCGCTTCCGGATGCGCAATCCATCGAGCGGCGCCTCGATGCTCGCCGTGACGTTCCTGCTGTGGGGGTTGCATCACCTCGACTATCCGATCTTGCGCGCCCGCGGCGTCTGGACGCCGTGGGGCTACTACCTCGACATCCTCTTCCTGCTTGGCGCCTGCGCCGGCATCCTGCTGCTGGTGAATCACGAACTGGCCGACGGCCTGCGGCTGCGGACGGAGGAACTGGAACACCTGCAGCGCCGCATGGTGCGCCAGCACGAGGAGGAACGCCGGCGGCTGTCGCTCGCCCTGCATGACGAGACGGCGCAGGTGTTCGCCGCACTGAAGCTCGAACTGGGCGCCATCGGGGAGCGCGTGGACGACCAGTTGCGCCGGCGCGTGGCGCGCGCGGTGACGCTGGTCGACACGGGGCTGACGCAGATCCGCGACGTGACGCACGACCTGCGCCCGTCGCTGCTCGACGACCTGGGCCTGCTCCCCGCGCTGCGCTCGCTCGTGGGCGAGTTCTCATCGCGCCGCGAGGCGCCCACGACGTTCGAGTCGCCGGAGAGCCTGCCCGTGGTCAGTGACGACGCGGAGGTCGCGCTCTTTCGGGCGCTGCAGGAGAGCCTCTCGAACATCAACCGGCATGCCGCGAGCGCACCGGTGCACGTAATAGCTTCGGCCGACGACCACTGTGTGCGCCTCATCGTCTCCGACAGCGGGCCGGGCTTCGATGCCAGCAATCTCGACGCCATCGAGGCCGCCGGCCATCTGGGGCTCGCGGGAATGCGGGAGCGCATCGCCGGGGTGGGCGGCGACGTGCGCTTCGCGAGCGCACCGCGGGCGGGGGTGTCCATTGCCATCGAGGTCCCGCTGGCAGAAGATTCCAGTCAATGACGACATCCATTCGCCTCGTCCTGGTGGACGACCATGTGATCGTGCGCGAAGGGCTGCGGCACGTGCTCGAGGAGGCGCCGGAGTTCTCGATCATCGGCGAGGGCGCGACGGCCGCCGAGGCCATCGCGCTCGCCGCCGAGCTTCAGCCCGACGTGATGGTGCTCGACATCTCGATGCCGGGCGGCTCCGGACTGCATGCCGTGCCCGAAATCCTCGAGCGGGCGCCGCAGACGCGCGTGCTGATGCTGAGCGTGCACGACGACTCGGAGTACATCCTCGAGAGCGTGCGCACGGGCGCGCACGGCTACTGCCGCAAGGACTCCGCGCCGGCGGAGCTGCGCCTCGCCATCCGGACGGTCTTCGAGGGCAATACGTACTTCTCGGCCCTCGTGGCGCAGCGTGTCGCCCAGGCGCTGCGCGAGGGCAAATCGGCGCAGGACATGACGCCGACGCCGCCGCCGGGAACCGAGGTGCTGTCGCCGCGGGAACTCGAAGTCCTGCGGTTCATCGCGCAGGGGCGCGCCAACAAGGAGATCGGCGCCGAGCTGGGGATCAGCACACGCACGGTGGAAGCGCATCGGCAATCGTTGATGAAGAAGCTGAGCATTCACACGGTCGCGGGGCTGACTCGCTACTGCCTAGAACACGGTGTTGATGTAGGGTAATTTCTTACGTACAAGTGGCAATACAGGGAGTACGGGGAATTCCCTAAGCTCCCTCCATGCTCGCTCTTACTCCCACTTCAGCCGCTCGCGTGACGCTTTCCGCCGCGGCTTTTCTCTTGGTCACCGCCGTCGCCGGCGCCCAGCAGGCGAACACGAATTCCGTCTCCGCAGCCGATTCGACGCGCGCCCGCAGGTCCACCTCGCTTGGCGCGGTCACCGTGACGGCCACGCGCCGCGCGACCGATGTGCAGGCCGTGCCCACCCCGGTCAGCGTTCTCGATTCCACCGTGCTTCGCGAGCGGCAGCCGAACACCGCGGCCGACCTGCTGCGTGAACTCCCCGGCGTCGACGTGATCGGCACCGGCACCAATCAGGCCCGCCCGTCAATTCGCGGCCAGCGCGGCCAGCGCATCCTGCTCCTGCAGGATGGCCTGCGCCTCAACAACGCCCGCCGCCAGCAGGACTTCGGGGAGATTCCGGGCATCGTGGATGTCGCAACGATCCAGCGCGTCGAAGTCGTGCGCGGCCCGGCGTCGGTGCTGTACGGCACGGACGCGATCGGCGGTGTGATGAACATCATCACCAAGGTGCCGAGCTTCGCGAAGAACGCGCCCCGGGCCGCCGGCGCGCTCGGCTATCGCTATGGCAGCGCCGGCCAACTCACGCGCGGCGAGGCGTCACTCAGCGGGCGCGCCGGCAACTTCGTGGTGCTCGCCACGGGCGCCAAGCGCGACGCGGGGAACTATGATGCGCCCAAGGGGCGCTACGGCCACATCAACTTCACGGACGACATCACGCTGCAGAACGCCGGCGTCAGCGACAAGAACGCCTCCCTCTACCTGGGGTGGCGGTACAAGTCGGGGACCGGCGCCTTCGTGCGCGCCGAAACCTACGACGCCAAGAATGCCGGCTTCGGCTACATCGACCCGGCGATCATCGGCGGCAGCCAGACCAGGATCCAGATCACCTATCCCAACCAGCACTTCACGAAGTGGAGCGCCGGCTTCAGCACCGGCGTGCTCACCGGCGCGAAGGTGCTCGACAAGGCCGACTTCATCGCCTACCGGCAGGTCAACGGCCGCGACCTGGCGCAGAGCATCTTCGCGCCATTCGGCGCGCCGTATCCCCCCACCGCCGGCATCGACATCCAGACGCGCAACCACACCGACCTGACGACGAGCGGCTTCCGCGCCGAGGCGACCAAGATCTTCTCGCGCGACATCATCGTCTACGGCGTGGACTATTTCCACGACAACGCCGTGGGCCGCGACTCGAGCCAGACGACGATGTACGGGTTCGGTCCGCCGAGGCCCAAGTCGAAGACCACGCCCTCGCTCCCGTCGGCGACACTGTCCAGCACCGGCGTCTTCGTGCAGAACGACCTGCGCCTGCACGATCGCCTGTCGCTGATCGTCGGCGGCCGCTGGCAGCGCGTGAGTTCGGAGGCCCTGCCGACGACCGGACTGGCGACGATCCCGCCGGGTGACGCGCAGTCGACGGGCGTCTTCGCGACGAACGCGCTGTTCAAGCTGACGTCGCAGCTCAACCTGGTGGCCTCGATGGGGCGCGGCTTCCGCGCGCCGAACCTGGTGGAGCGCTACTTCAACGGCCCCACGCCGGAAGGCTCGGCCTACCAGTCCGCGACGCCGGACCTGAAGCCCGAGCAGAGCCTCAACACGGATCTCGGGCTCAAGTTCCGCAACGATCGCCTGGCCTTCGAGACGTTCGTGTATCGCAATGACATCCGCAACGCGGTGCGCATCTCGGCGACCGGGGCGAAGATCAACAACCTGCCCGAGTACCGGAACGTGAACGTGGGCAAGCTGCGCGCCTCCGGGTACGAAGCGACCGGGACGATGCTCTTCGCGCACGGCCTCTCGGCGTCGGCCAACTATTCGCAGGTGAAGAGCGTGAACCTGCTCGACCGCACCATTCCGATCGGCGACACGTATGCCACCAAGCTGGTGGGAACGGTCGGTTGGCGCGCGGCGAGCGGCCGCGGCTGGGTGGAGTACGCGGTGCGCCGCAACGGCGAGCAGAAGGACATCATCGCCGGGTCGAGCCCGGTGGGGAACACGCTCCCGGCGTTCGTGGTGCAGAACCTGCGCGGGGGCGCCCACCTGTTCACCATCGGCGGGATGCGGCAGGACCTCGACCTGCAAGTGAACAACCTGACAAACAAGCTCTACGCCGAGGCGGCCAATGCGGGATTCTTCCGCCCGGAACCGGGGCGCAACGTCGTGGTGGCGGTGCGTTCGAGCTTCTGATCGATAGTCGGCTGCGCCGTCCCCCTTGCGGCGCAGCCAGCGGGCGCACGGCCTCCTGGCAATCATCGGCGCCCGCAGTACCAACGGCCCGCATCCGGCATCACGCCGGGTGCGGGCCGTTTGGCTTGCCGTCGCGATAGCTGCGGTGCGATCGTCGCGGTCGCGCTAGTCGCGACCGCGCCGCGGCACCACACGGTCGAGTGACTGGTCCAGGCGGTTCACAAAGTCGGCGATGGTGCGGACCGCCGCCATGAAGCGTCCGGCGTCCACCCGGTCCAGGTCGTCGGTGACCCGGTGATAATCGGCGTGGTCTTCGACGCCGAAGTACACAAACGGAATGCCCTTGGCGTGGAACGCCGCCTGATCGGATTGGCTGATCCAGTTCTCGAGGCCGTCCGCGGCGGTGACATCGTGCCCCAGCCTCAGCTTCACCGGGGCCACCCGCGCGGTGGCGCGCAGCAGGCGGCCGAGGAACGGATACGGCGTCGCACCCGCAGCGTACAGTTCGTTCTTGTCGAGGCGTGCCACCATGTCGAGGTTGACGTCAACCGCGAGGCGTCGCAGCGGAATGGGCGGCGACTCGACGAACGCCTTCGCCCCGCGCAGCCCCGCCTCCTCGCCGTCGAAGAACGCGAAGATCATCGAGTGCTGCGGGGGATGGACCGCATACCACTCGGCCAGCGCGAGCGCCGCCGCCGTGCCCGACGCATTGTCATCGGTGCCGTTGTAGACCTGGCCGTTTCGCACGCCGAGGTGGTCGAAGTGCGCGCTCACCACGATGGCCCGGCTGGTGTCGGCACCGCGCACGATGCCCAGCACATTCACGCCGTCGAGTGTCGAGGTATCGCGCCAGGCGACGTCGAAGTGCTGCACGTAGCCGGGGACGAGCGGCGCGACACCGAGCTCCTGCAGGCGTCGCACGAGGTATCGACGCGCGGCCGCGTTGCCCCTCGTCCCCATGCGCCGCCCCTCCATGGAATCGGCCGCGAGGACGGAGAGCGCATTCCAGGTCGATGCCGAGTCGATGCTCGGCGGCGGGACCACACCCTGCGCCATCGCCGCGTGACCGAGGGCGGCGAGTGCGAATGCGGAGGCGACGATGCGAAGAGAGGGCATGCGGGATAGTACGCCCGGCGGCCCGTTCGTGTTGCGCGCGGGTGTCATGGACGCCTTACCGGGCGTGCTTGTGCATCAACTCCACGAGTTCGTCGTACATCGCCTCGGCTTCCGCGTCGCCCTTGCGGATGGCCGAGGCGGCGCAATGCTTGAGGTGATTGCGCATGAGTTCGCGCGAGACGGCGCGCAGGGCTTCCTGCACCGACGACACCTGCATCAGGATGTCGGCGCAGTAGCGGTCGTCGTCCACCATCTTCTGCAAACCGCGCACCTGCCCCTCGATGCGCTTGAGGCGCGTGACATTGCGCGCCTTGATGCCGGCATCGACGGCCACCGCGTGGCGCGGGGTATCCTCGTGCACGGCGCAGCCGCATCCGGCTGGCGGCACGACAGGTTTCTTCGACATCAGGCACGTGCCTCGTGGAGGGGCGCCACGCGCCGCGGTCTCCACGTCCGCAGGCGCAGCGAGTTGGTGACAACCGAGACTGAACTGAACGCCATGGCGGCACTGGCGAGAATCGGGCTCAGCTGGAGCGCGAACGACGGGTAGAGCACGCCGGCCGCCACCGGAATGCTGATGACGTTGTAGATGAAGGCCCAGAAGAGATTCTGCTTCATCACGCGCATGGTGCGGCGCGACAGTGCGATCGCGTCTGCCAGGCCGTGCAGGTCGCCGCGGACCAGGGCGACATCGGCGGCCTCGACCGCCACGTCGGTGCCCGTGCCGATGGCGACGCCGACGTCGGCCTGCGCGAGCGCCGGCGCGTCGTTGATGCCGTCACCGACCATCGCGACGACGCGCCCCTCGCCCTGCAACCGCTGCACCTCCGCCACCTTGCCGTCGGGCAGCACCTCGGCGACCACGCGCGGAATGCCGGCCTGCGCCGCCATCGCCTCCGCGGTGCGCCGGTGGTCGCCGGTCAGCATCACGACGTCGAGCCCCATCGCCTTCAGGCGTTCGACGGCGGCGCGCGACGTCGCACGAATCGGATCGGCGATCGCCACGAGCCCCGCGAGCGCGCCATCGACCGCGATGAAGACCGGCGTCTTGGCTTCACCCGTCACGCGGGCCGCGGCCGCCGCGAGCGGCGCGACGTCGACGCCCCAGTCCGCGAGCAACGCGGCATTGCCCGCGGCGATGGCGCGGCCGTCCACGACGCCGGTGGCGCCGCGTCCGGGAACGGCGGCGAACGACTCGGCCTGCCCCACGGCGAGACCGCGCGCCTCGGCGTGGCGCACGATGGCATCGCCCAGCGGATGCTCGGAACTGCGCTCGAGCGACGCGGCGAGCCGCAGCAGTTCGTCGTCCGAGGCAAACGCCGGCGCGCGCACCACGTCGGTGACGCCCGGCTTCCCTTCAGTCACCGTCCCGGTCTTGTCGAGCACGACGGTGGTCACGTCGCCCGCGCGTTGCAGCGCCTCGCCGCCCTTGATCAGCACGCCGAACTCCGCCCCGCGCCCGGTCGCGACCATCACGGCCGTCGGAACCGCGAGACCCATCGCGCACGGGCAGGCGATGATGAGCACGGCCAGCGCCGAGACCAGCCCGCGCACGGCGGCCACGCTGGAGGATGCCCCACTCTGGGTGAGCGCCACGTACCAGATGGCAAAGGTGATCAGCGCCAGCACCATCACCGAGGGGACGAAGACCGCGCTGACGCGATCAGCGAGCGCCTGGATGGGCGCCCGCGAGCCCTGGGCATCGCGCATCAGCTGGACGATCCGCGCCAGCACGCTGTCGGCGCCGACCGTGGTGGCGCGCATCTGGAACGCCCCGTGACCGTTGACCGTTCCGCCCACCACGGCATCGCCCGCCTGCTTGTCGACGGGCATGGACTCGCCGGTGAGCATCGATTCGTCGAGGTCGCTGCCGCCGCGCACGATCACGCCGTCCACGGGGACGCGCTCCCCCGGGCGCACGACAACGTCATCGCCGGGGAGGACGTCGTCGATGTCGATGTCCGACTCGACCCCGCCGCGCACGACGCGCGCCGTCTTCGGGCGGAGCCGCGCGAGCGCGCGCAGCGCCGACGCCGTGCTGCGCTTGGCGCGCGCCTCAAACGCGTTGCCCATCAGGATGAACGCGGTGATGAGGATCACCGCCTCGTAGTAGACATCGGGGGCGACGCCGCGCGAAGCAAAGAAGCCCGGCGCGAAGGTGGCGGCGGCCGAGTAGATGAAGGCCACCCCCGTGCCGACCGCGATGAGCGTGTTCATGTCGGAGGCGCCGTGCCGCGCCGCCGCCCAGGCGCGCGTGTAGAAATGCCGTCCCGCCCACGCCATCACCGCGGCCGTCAGCACGAGGCCGCCGAGCATGAGCGCCTTGGGCGGAATGGCATAGGTCCACGGCACGTACTTCACGAACCAGGGCGTGAAGATTCGCTCCTGCCAGAGCATCAGCGGGTCGTTGCCGGGCGCGCCGGCCACGTGCGCCGTGTACATCATCAGCGGCATCGAGAAGAACATTGCGACCGCTCCGGCGATGCCGGCGACGATGGCGCGCAGGCGCAGGGCACGGAACTCCTCGTCCTGCTTGCGCTCATTCTCATCCTGCGCCTCGAGCGACGTCTTCTCGCCCTTGGGGATCTCCGCCTCGTAGCCCGTGTCGCGGATCGTGTCGACCAGGGCCTGCGGGGACACCACGGTCGGGTCAAACGTGACCGTGGCGTTGTTCAACATCAGGTTGACGGTCGCGTCCGCCACCCCGTCCACCTTGCCCAAGGCGCGCTGGACGCGCGACTGGCAGGCCGCGCACGTCATGCCGCCGACCGGAATCGTGACGCGCGACGCGACTGCGGCGCGGGCGGGCGCGGGTTGGGTGGTGGTGGACATTCGCGCGGCCTACGCGTTGGCCGCAGGATGCGGCGTGTAGCCCTGGTCACGCACGGCCTCGAAGATCTCCTCGACGGTCCGCTTGGCCGGGTCGTACTGCAGCGCGGCGCTGCCGACCAGCACCTGCTGGACGTCGACGCCGTCGAGCGAACGCAGGGCCTTCTGAACGGCCATCACGCAGTGGCCGCAGCTCATGCCATCAATGGTCAGTTGAAGCGACGTCATTTGCACTCCGACGAATCATGGTTAGGTGAAGGGGCACGGGCACGGTGGGGTGCAAGGTGCGAGGGCCCGTGCCCGTGCCCGTGCCTGTAGTTTTATATACCCCCCTCCCCTATGTCAAGCCCCGCCCGGCCAGGCGCTGGTCACACTACGTTTCCCGTATGATCACACCCGCCATTCCCCACCGCGCGCTCGGCTCGCAGGGGCTCCGCGTCTCGGCCGTCGGCCTCGGCTGCATGGGATTCTCGGAGTTCTACGGCGATGCCGCCTCGCGGGCCGCCGTGGACGGCGTCGCGGTGATCCACCACGCCATCGACCACGGCGTGACGCTGCTCGACACGGCCGACATGTACGGCCCGTACCTCAACGAGGAACTCGTGGGTCGCGCCGTGCGCGGCCGTCGCGAGGGCGTGGTGATCGCGACGAAGTTCGGCATCCTGCGCGATCCGAATGAACCGTCGAAGCGCGGCGTCAACGGCCGGCCCGAGTACGTGCGCGCCTCGTGCGAGGGATCGCTGCGGCGCCTCGGCGTCGAGACCATCGACCTGTACTATCAGCATCGCCGCGACAAGACGATCCCGATCGAGGAGACCGTCGGCGCGATGGCGCAACTGGTGCACGAAGGCAAGGTGCGCTTCATCGGACTCTCCGAAGTTTCCGCGGAGACGCTCCGCCGCGCCCATGCCACGCACCCGATCACCGCCGTGCAGAGCGAATGGTCGCTCTGGACGCGCGACTGGGAGCGCACGACGTTCGCGGCGGCTCGCGCCCTCGGCGTCGGCCTCGTGCCCTACAGCCCTCTCGGCCGCGGCTTCCTGACCGGCGCCATCACCGCCGACACGTCGTTTCCCGAGGGCGACTACCGCCACACCAGTCCGCGCTTCGTCGGCGAGAATCGCGCGGCCAACCTGCGCATCGTCGAGGCGGTGAAAGCGGTGGCGGCGAGCAAGGGGTGCACGCCCGCGCAGGTGGCGCTCGCGTGGATCCTCGCGCGCGGCGAGGACGTCGTTCCCATTCCCGGCACCACCAAGGCCGCGCGGATCGACGAGAATCTCGGCGCCTGCGCGGTCGGACTCAGCGCCGCTGACCTCGCGACGCTCGCTGATTCGCTTCCCGCCGCCGCGGGCGACCGATACCCGACGGGAATGCAGGCGCTCGTGGATGAGTGAACGCGGGCCCCCCCCCGGCGG